>SFAU01000274.1 GCA_007096045.1 Microcystis novacekii Mn_MB_F_20050700_S1
ACGACTAATTGAACTCCAAGCACGTTCAGCACTTGCCTGTCTAGCAGTTGAATTAAGTTCATCGGCAAATTTAAAGTCCCGAAGCTCATTCTTTAGAATATCGGTATAAATCGTTCTTACCCGTACCTTTTGTATCCATCCATAACCTTACACATTTGTTACGGATGAATTGAGCAGTACGAATAGCATCGTCTATGGCTTGATACTGTTGAGTTTTAGCTTTAACTTTAAACTCTAAGACAAACATTTTACGCACGGGGTACTTAGATAAAGTCAGTATAGCACAATAAAAGTTAAGTTAACAAGCTATAGTTTAAAAAGCCGTCCTAAAAGGACGGGGCTTTAACCCAAAATTTCGGTAAATTCCTATCATCCCGGAATTTTGGCAATTTATCAAGAGGCAAATCCTTCAAAGAAAATGAGTTTCAAAGCAATTGTCAAGGCGATCGCCAATCTTGAAACGGCTAAAGTCCCTCTTGCTAATCAGTTCATCTCCCTGAACCACTGGAACTATTAATTCTGCTTTGTCGTGATCGCGTCACAAATCTTAACTTACTATATTTCTCTCACTAGCGATCGCTTCCTTTCCCCTGTTTTACTCCTTCTTAGGCTCTATATCCTCATTCCGTGAGATATTGTGACGCAGTATGTCCTATTCGCCTTTGCCTTCTCCCTTGACTGCGCTTCAACTCGATCGCAAACTAAATTAAACAGGATTACCTCGTACCAACCAGATGATAGACTGGGGATAATAGAAATAATTGAATATGGCTACATTACCGGAGGAAACCTTAACGAGCATTTTTGATCTACTGCGTCAACTAGCGGATCAGATAGAGTACGCATCGGCAACGGAATGGCAACTTTTTACAGAATATGGGGAAAATGAACGGACATTATCAGAATTAGAAGAATTATTTAATGCCAGAGAGAGGGTAACTAATTCCTACTCCCGAATTAATAATATCCTGCTGAGAATTTTACAAGAGCAGCCGACTCTCTCAAATACGATGCTAGAGATGTTAGAAAGAGCAATTTTGCAAGGAACAGCCAGTGTGGATGCTGTTAGTGCTAGTGTTGATGAAGTAAAGAGGCAATGGAACTTATGATGACTTACCGCACCTCCTATCCCGATGAAGCAACGAGAAAACAATGTCTTGAAAGCTTACGGGAAACTAACCGCCAGATTGAGCTTTATAATCTTTTTTTAGACGATATACTCGCCCAACTAGAAACAGAATCCCGTCAAAAGAGACGAGAAAGGCTATTGCAAAGAGGGCAAACTATTAAATAGAGGGATGCACAGAAGAAGGAGTTTCAGGTAGTTTCTCTTGTTTTACTCCTTCTCAGGCGACCTATCCTCATTCCGTGAGATATTGTGACGCAGTATGTCCTATTTGCCTTTGCCTTCTCCCTTGACTGCGCTTCAACTCGATCGCAAACTAAATTAAACACAATCAATATCAACCGACAGGATTCAACTGACCTAATTCGACGCTCACCGCATCAAAGCGATTGTCCCTGGGACGAGAGGAGAGAATTTCCCATCCCTAGTTAACAATAACGGGTACGGTAGGGATCGAACCTACAACCGTCCGCTTAGAAGGCGGATGCTCTATCCATTGAGCTACGTACCCAAGAAAACACAATTATAGATTATAGCTCCAACAGTGACAAGTGGTAGGACTAATTTTCGCCTTTGCCCCTCTTTGCCACTGTCAAAACTTAATGATGGTGGTGATGTCCGTGATGATGATGGTGATCGGAATGAATGTGAGGAATTGTTACAGAACTATTGACAGATAAAGCCTCTTGTGATAGCAAAGCTTCGATATGTTCCCAGGCCCAATCGGCAGCCATCCGGCAAAATTCGGGGTTATCGTTGACACAGGCCATCTGCACATAATTAACTCGGTCGTGCTTGCGGCGTAAAGCTTCGATAATATGCTCTACATCCAGTAAAGTTTCGTGATTTTCCGTAGCAAAGCCAATCGGCATGAAAATTAAGGCTTTGGCCCCCAATTCGATTAAATTCTTCGCAGCTAACTCTGCATTCGGTTGCGTCCATTTAATTAAGGGGGTTTGGTGATTTAACCAACCCACAGAAATCAAGGGATAACGATAGATTAATTTCTCCCGGACCAACTCGTATAAAGCTTGACTTTCATCGATTCCCGACGTAAATCCCTTAGCTTCGTGGGGACAACCGTGATTCATCAAAATAATGCCAATTTGCGAGGGAAGACAGCTACTAGCTACCTCAGCAGCGATTTTTTCCTCCACTAACCGCGCCATTAAATCTATATAAGCGGGTTGGTTATAAAACGAGGGAATATAGCGCAATCCTTTAACCCAATGTTCCCCCGTTTGTCCTTGAGCTAAAGCTTTGTTAACCTGTTCGATCGCAATGCCACTGGTAAAGATAGAATCAACCACGAGGAGAGGATAGATCAAAATTTTCTCAAATCCCCGCTCGCAGATTTCCGTTAATACTTGTGCCGGTAAAAAAGGCGCGCAGAAGTTAAACGCTTTGAATACCTCCACCCGATTACCCCATTTTGCCTGTAAATTGCGCTCGATTTCCTGTCTTTGATGCTCAAAAATGTGGTTATGGGGTGAAATAAAGTGATTATGTTGGTGCTGCCATTCGTGTAGGTCAAATATAGCCAATAATTTCGCTAGGGGAGGATAAACCCAAGTCGGTACAGGAGCGAACTTAGCCGTCAGCAGATTTAAGGCCTGTTCATTATAGTTGGCGAAGTCCTCATAACTCTCCACTTCCCCGTACCCCATCAATAATACCGCCACTCGATCGCTGTGGTTGTGGGTAGCGGCTAACGGTTGTTGATCTGAAATAGCAACCACGTTTTTAACCCCGATTTTCTAAGTGAAAAACGCTATATCACTGGGATAGTAGCGTTTTTCCATCCTATCCCCTAGCACGGCATAGACCGCTAAAAATTTATAACCTCTACAGAATCATACAGATTGCTTATCATCCTGATTAATAAAACGAGATGTAAAGAAACTTTAAATAATGTTAAGATCGTTGCAGTCCCACCTATGAGAGATATGACAGCAGGCGTGTTTGGTAGCTTACCTTTTCCCAATCAGAGCGGCGATCAACTCATCAGTAAAGTGGTGAGTGCTGCGATCGCTGCATTATTTAAACGCACAGGCAAGCTGACAGCGACTGTCCGCGCCGAACCCGTAGCCAAATTACTGCAAGGCAGTATCGACGGTTTTGACTTTATCGGTCAGTCGATGCTGATGTACAATGGCCTACGCATCGAAGCCATGGAATTGTACGTGCAAGCGGTGGCGATCGATTTTAGTGCCATTTTTACCGGACAGGTAAAACTCCGTCAACCGACCCGGGCCACTTTGCGGGTAGTTTTAACGGAAGAAGACTTAACCACCTCTTTTAATACACCTTTTATTGTCGAAAAACTGCAAAGATTAGAGTACGAAGGTAAATCAATTCACTGTCAGAACACGGAATTAATTCTCAATGACGACAAAACTTTAACCCTCAAAAGTCTAATTAAATTGGGAGAAGAAGAACCAATTCTTCTAGAAATGACCACTGCTGTGGTTGTGGAAGAACGGCGAAAAATTCAATTTGTTGATGTGGTTTACCAAGGCGACGAAAGATCAAAAGCTTTAGGAGAAGCTTTAATCAGCCACGTTAACAACCTCATGGATTTAGATAAATTTGCTCTCGATGGTACTCAATTAAGGGTCGATCGACTACGTTTAAAAGATAAACAGATTATCTTTTATGGTATCGCCGATATCGAGCGTTTTCCCCAAAGAAAATAGGCAGGATTTTTGCCTTTTAATCGTGCTTGTGGTGACAGGGAGGCACGGGATCGTAACCTCCGGGGTGAAAGGGATGACAACGGAGAATACGCTTAATTGCCAACCAAGAACCCCGCAGCACACCGAAGCGATCAATCGCTTCCATGGCATACTGGGAACAGGTGGGTTGAAAACGACAGGAAGGGGGAAATAGCGGCGAAATAAACCGTCGATATCCCTTAATTAAGCCAATAAAAATTCCTTTCAACAATGTCACCTCGATCGCCTAAACTAAATAGATAGTCAATTTTCGCTTTTGTCCTGTGGAACTATCCCACTCTCTCCTATTTTCGATCAGTTTAGTCGCCTGTTACCTAGGTGTTCTGATTCTGATCGCTGAAAAATTAAAAAGTCTTTTCAGTACCGATGGCGAAATTACCCGCAAAGTTGTCCACATTGGTACGGGAAACGTCATCCTTTTTGCCTGGTGGTTAAATATCCCCGCTTGGGTGGGAATAAGTGCGGCAATCCTAGCGGCAGCTATCGCTATTATATCCTATTTTTTCCCCATTTTACCCAGTCTTAATAGTGTTGGTCGCCGCAGTTGGGGAACTTTTTTTTATGCTGTTAGTATCGGTGTTCTCGTGGCTTATTTTTGGCCAATTTCTCACCCCGAATACGCAGCAATGGGTATTTTAATTATGGCTTTAGGAGACGGATTAGCAGCCCTAGTGGGACAAAATTTCGGTCAACATCCCTACAAAATTTTCGGCAGTGGTAAAAGTCTGGAAGGTTCCCTGACTATGTTAGGAGTCAGCTTTCTAGTCAGCTTGATTATTTTATCTTTTGTTAATGGCATTAATCCGCCAATTATTCTAGTATCTTTATTAACAGCGATCGGAGCTACTATTCTAGAAACTTTCTCGAAACTAGGTATAGATAATCTCACTGTACCGATTGGTAGCGCCGCAATTGCCTATTTTCTTACCCAAATTTTCATCTCAAGCTAGTCTATCTCAGCTTATTCACAAAGTCCGAATCTAAAACCTCATTGGTTAAGCTAAGTAGGGAGGCACAATTATTTGTAGGATGGGTTAGTGGTAGCGTAACATGATCGGGTGTTGGGTTTCATGCTTCAACCCAACCTACGTTCTGATAACTGATGACTGATAACTGATAACTGATATGACCTTTACTATCACTCAAAACCAAAATCAATACCTTACCTATTGTCTCAAGGATGAAGATGCTGACGCTTATCTGGAAGTGGTTCCCGCTAGGGGAGGAATCATCACCCGTTGGCAAATTTGCGGAGAAGATATTTTATATCTGGACAGAGAAAGATTCAAAGAACCTAACCTCAGCGTCCGCGGAGGAGTCCCGATTTTATTTCCTGTCTGTGGCAACTTACCCGATAATACCTATCAACATCAAGGTCGAAATTATACCCTGAAACAACACGGATTTGCTCGTGATTTACCCTGGCAAGTGAGCAAACAAAGCAGCGAAACCGCCGCTAATTTAACCCTAGAATTAAACAGTAATGAAGCCACTCGTCAAGTCTATCCCTTTGATTTTAAATTAATATTTAACTATCAACTGCAAGGAAACAGCCTCAAAATTCACCAAAAATTTATTAATCTTTCCCCCGAAAAAATGCCCTTTTCTATCGGGTTCCATCCCTATTTTCAAGTCACCGATAAAACCCGATTATCCTTTGATATTCCCTCCTCCCAATACCTCGACCAACCCACGAAAACCCTCCATTCCTACTCTGGCAACTTTGACTTTAATCTCGAAGAAATTGATGCCGCTTTTCCGCAAATTACGCGCCATCAAAGTAGTTTTAGTGATTCCTATCATCAACGTCAAATTGTTATCGGTTACGACGATCTCTATACAACTCTAGTTTTTTGGACCCTGAAAGATAAAAATTATATCTGTCTCGAACCCTGGAGCGCTCCCCGCAACGCCCTTAACACAGGCGAACATTTGACCTACCTAGAAGCCAATAGTAGCCGCGAGGCGATCGTAGAAATGCGCGTCAATCAAATTTAAATTACCCCTTGACTTAGCCCAGATAAGATGTTATATTGATAAATCGTGTGCAGAACACGAAACGGGTCGCTAGCTCAGCGGTAGAGCACTCGGCTTTTAACCGATTGGTCTTGGGTTCGAATCCCAGGCGACCCATAAAAACTTACGGATACAGAAAGATTGACTTGTCTTCCCCTGTCTATGGATTAGCCTTGCATACCAGCAGTCCCCAACTAGGACTGGCCCTCTCTAATTTCAGCGATGATAGTCGTCAACAAACTTGGGACTTAGACAGGGACTTATCCAACCTATTCCACCCCTATCTAAAACAGTTCCTGGCCCCGCAAAAATGGGCAGATTTAGCCTTTCTAGCCACCGCTAGGGGTCCAGGGAGCTTTACCAGTACTCGCATCGGTATAGTCACCGCTAGAACCCTAGCACAACAATTACAGCTGCCGATTTTTACCGTCTCCAGTTTAGCGGCCTTTGCTTGGTCACAACGGGATTTTTACCCCCTTGATACCCATCTAGCCCTAGAAATGCCAGCAACTAGGGGACAATTGTATGTGGGCATCTATCGGGGTAATCGGGTATATTTAGCTGATAGCCTGATGACTTTGGAACAATGGCAGCAGACCTTAGAAAACTTAACTATTCCCTATCAAAGATTAGCCACACCCAGTTATTTAGGCATAAATGCCCCCGATATCCTCGATTTAGCCTATTTGGATTGGCAAACGGGAAAACGCCCCCATTGGTCGGAGGCGCTACCATTTTACGGGATGTGATTAGTAATTCCCTCTTTTTTTTAAACTATAACCAGCTAATCCGAGGGTTAGTAATCCTAAAACTGCGCTAGGTTCGGGTACGGGTTCAACGGAATAAATCGCCAGATTACGACTAACTTCATTGGCAACAATTAACAGGGGAGTACCATTGGGACTATCGGCAGCGGGAATAAATAATAATCCTTCGGGGGAGATATCGCCTAATTGCCAATCGTTGATATAATTAACAAAGAAAGGATTAATGGGGTTGGTGATATCATAAACCATGAAACCGCCAGCCCTTTCTATTCCCACAAAACTATAGAGACGATTGCCTACGGTTCCCACGGCTAAACCTTCTGGTTCTGGCCCGCGGTTATCGCTACGACCATCGAAGCTGCTAGGAGTGCCATCGGAATTAAAAATACTAGGAGTTAGGGGAGTTGCTGAAAAAGCCGCTAAAATTTGTTCAAAATCATCGCCACTATCGAAGACTTGGGACAGTCCATTAGTGACATTCCAAATCGAAAAAGAACGACCACCGTAGGCAAAAAGTTGGCTATATTGACTTTGGGCATTAAGTCCGTCGATGCTAGAAACATCTAAACGTCCGAGATTTTGGGTTAATTTCAATGTGGCCGCATTAGGGAAAACATTCGGGTCTAAGGTTAGAGTAGAAACTCGTCGGGCCTCATCTCTAGTATCCCCTTCATTGGCAGTAATTAAATAGGTTTGTCCGGCGATGGTAACGGTAGCAATCGTATCCGGTTGATATAAGCCAAAAACCGGCCAATTATTAATTCTCACTGCTGGGGAATTAGTCGCTCCTCCAAATACTACCCCATCTCGATCGCTAGGATCGAAACCATTACCCGGTGCGTTAAAATTTTTGGCTCCTAGGGGTACAATACTGGTGACTTGAGCGTTAACAATATCGACTATTGCAATAGCATTATTTTCCTGTAGAGACACCCATGCAGTGGTTCCATCGTCGGAAACGGTGATGTATTCTGGTTCCACATCCTGGGAAACCGTTTGACCGGGGAAAATACGAACTCCCTGATTTCGTGAACTACTCTCAAGGTCGTTGAGAGCTTCCTATTTCACGGGGGATTGCCTCAAGACGGACTTACGCCCAGCTTTTGGTCTTACATCCCCTCCATAGGCAGTGTCGCTAGTTCCTAGCGCCAATATCCGTAAGGCTTCATTTCTGATGTTTGTCGCAGCGTTTATGTCTCGGTCATGAGTTGTTTGGCAATACTCACAGGTCCAATTTCTAACATCAAGTGGTAGGCTACCTACTTGGTTTAGACAGACATTACAAGTCTTAGATGAAGGGAACCATCTATCAACTTCGATATAGGTTTTCCCTTCATTTTCTGCCTTGTATTTGAGCATTGTGCAGAACATCCCCCAACCGCAATCACTAATGGCTTTAGCTAAATTGTGGTTGCGTACCATGCCCTTGACATTCAGATTCTCTACTGCAATAACTTGGTTTTCGTTTACTATCTTACGGGATAGCTTGTGCAGAAAATCTTCACGACATCTAGCTATTTTTGAGTGGATTTTAGCCACTAATCGTCTAGCTTTTTGACGACTGTTACCCCCTTTCTTTTTACGAGAAAGCTTTTGCTGTTTACGCTTTAGGTTACGTTGATGCTTGGCAAAATGCCTAGGGTTATCATACTTACTCCCATTACTGGTAATAGCAAAATGAGTCAACCCTACGTCAATACCGATAGCCTTACCTTCTGTTGATGGTTGTGGCGTTTCTTGCCCATCATCGACTAAAACAGAGGCAAAATATTTACCATCAGGATTCTTTGAAATAGTAACGGTCTTGATTGTTCCCTCAAATTCCCGATGGCAAACACAATGAACTAGCCCAATTTTAGGGAGTTTTAGATAGTCCCCTTCCAACTTAACATTAGCAGGATAGCTAATTGACTGCCTACCGTGTTTAGACTTGTATCTTGGATATTTAGCCCGCTTCTCAAAAAAGTTTTGATAGGCTTGTGATAAGTTCAAAGCAACAACCTGCAAGCACTGGGAATAAGCATCTGTCAGCCACTCATATTCTTTTTTGAGACTAGGCAATAATCCCTGAATATAGTTTCGTGTCAGTCCTTTTCCTGTGGTTTTATAGGTTTCTTGGCATAAATTCAGGGAATAGTTCCAAAACCAACGACAACAACCAAAGCTTTTTGCTAAGGCTATTTCTTGCTCAGTATTAGGCTTAAGTCTGAATTTGTACGCTTTGTACATAAGAGTTATCAAGGAACTATAACTATGATAACATGGTTTTTGAGAATTGTCTATATGCTGGTCAGCATTCATCCCATCGCTAAAAGCGAGGGACTTCTGCTGACACTAAGTTAAAGTGTTCTCTTGACCATTAAAACTGGTAAAGGTGGCAGTGTTGACCGTGGGATTGAGAACACCAGCACTAAGGTTAATGATACTAACGGAACCATCGGGATTGCTCGCTCCTCTCGCTTCCCCTTCATTAGCGACCAAAACCCGATTACCGTCAGGAGTAAAGGTTAACATATCTGGTAAAGCACCCACAGTAACCTGACTCTGAAAGACACCATTAGTATTGAAAAAGACCACACTGCCGTTATTGGTAATCGGACTAGCTTCCATGGCTAGGGCCACGATACCATTTTTGATGGCAACGCTGTTAACCCCCGCACCGTAGGGACTAAGATCGATCGAGGGTAAGCGAATTGGACTAGCGGGATTGCTGATATCGGCAATATCTAGACGATTATTGGGACCGATTACGAATAATTTGCGACTAGCGGGGTCATAAGCGGGAATTTCTGCCCCGAAGTTATTTGTACTATTGCCAAGACTGCTCAATCGGGTGATATTTAAAGCTGAGGCCGATTCAGTAACAATATTGAGACTGCCAGCAATTGACAGCAAGGTTAATAGAAATTTCCAATGGTAACGATAGATAGCCTGAATCATATTTTTAGCTGAAACCTTGCAAAAAAACGCCAAACAATCGCATTTTTTCAGCCCCAAGTTAAAGGAAGATTAAACAAGAGGGAAATTAAGGATATCTTCAAAATTTGGCCGAGAGCAGTAAAAGCGAACTAAGAAAACGGGTTACTCGATCGCCTTTTAGTTGAACGGCTCATTTACCGGAGTGATAACATGGTTTAGTATAAGCTCGATCAATATGGAATCAAGACTCGTGTTATCTATTCTCCTAGCCGATTTCAAGATCATTTTTGAACGTGACCCCGCTGCCCGCAACTGGTTAGAGGTACTATTTTGTTATCCTGGATTACAGGCTTTACTGTGCCATCGCTTCGCCCATTGGCTATATCAGATCGGGATTCCCTTTATTCCCCGTTTAATTTCCCATTTTGCCCGTTTTTTCACTGGTATCGAAATTCACCCCGGCGCCCAAATTGGTCAGGGTGTTTTTATCGACCATGGCATGGGAGTTGTCATCGGAGAAACCGCCATTGTCGGTGATTATGCCCTCATCTATCAAGGAGTTACTTTAGGAGGGACGGGGAAAGAAAGCGGTAAACGTCACCCGACTCTAGGGGAAAATGTGGTCGTCGGCGCTGGGGCTAAGGTTTTAGGTAATATTTATCTGGGTAATAACGTTCGCGTCGGCGCTGGTTCTGTGGTTCTGCGCGATATTCCCGCCGATTGTACCGTCGTCGGTGTACCCGGTCGTTTAATCTATCGCGCCGGGACGCGGGTGGAACCCCTCGAACACGGGGATTTACTCGACTCGGAAGCGGTGGCTATTCGCGCTTTAGTGGATCGTATTGAACAACTGGAAAAACAAGTGTACGAATTGCGGCTAGAACGGTCAAAAGAACCAGATTATCGGGTTAATTGCCCAGTTTTAGCCCATTTAGAAGAAGAAGCGAGTCATAGCTGTTGTCCCGCGGCCGATCAAGATATGCGCGAGTTTCTCGAAAGAGCGGTTTAACCCCGAGAATCTTTTGATATGATAGAAGACTGGTTTTCTAGTAGCTGAAACCCATTCGTCAAAGCTATTATTGTTAAGGACTACTTGGCACCATCCGATGGCTCAAACTGACTCGATCCGTATCCGTGGCGCCCGACAACACAATCTCAAAAATGTTGATATCGAATTACCCCGCAATCAGTTGATTGTTTTTACGGGAGTTTCGGGATCGGGCAAATCTTCCCTCGCTTTCGACACTATTTTTGCCGAGGGACAGCGCCGCTATGTGGAGTCCCTCAGCGCCTATGCGCGCCAATTTTTAGGACAATTAGATAAACCCGATGTGGATGCGATCGAGGGTTTAAGTCCGGCTATTTCCATCGACCAAAAATCCACTTCCCACAATCCCCGTTCTAGTGTGGGAACTGTAACGGAAATTTACGATTACTTGCGTTTATTGTTCGGTCGTGCTGGTGAACCCCATTGCCCCCACTGCGAGCGCAATATTGCCCCCCAAACCATCGATCAAATGTGCGATCGAGTGATGGAATTAGCCGATAAAACCCGATTTCAAATCTTGGCCCCAGTAATTCGCGGCAAAAAAGGCACTCATAAGCAATTAATCTCTAGTTTAGCCTCCCAAGGCTTTGCCCGGGTGCGGATTGACGGCAAGGTAGTAGAATTATCCGAGGAGATCGAGTTAGATAAAAAACATCTTCATGATATTGAAATTGTTATTGATCGCCTGATCAAAAAAGAGGGTTTACAGGAAAGATTAGTGGATTCTTTAACCACTTGTTTAAAGCATTCCGATGGTGTGGCAATTGTGGAAATTCTCGATGAGAATAACGAAGATAATCCCGAAGTTACCAAAGAAATTGTCTTTTCCGAAAAATTTGCCTGTCCCGAACACGGGGCAGTTATGGAGGAATTATCCCCCCGTTTATTCTCTTTTAATTCTCCCTATGGTGCTTGTCCCAACTGTCACGGATTGGGCAGTTTACGGAAATTTTCGGCAGATTTAGTCATTCCAGACCCAAAACAGCCGGTTTATTCTGCTATTGCCCCCTGGTCAGATAAGGATAATTCCTACTATCTTTCTCTCCTCTACGGTTTAGGGCAAGCTTTAGGGTTTGAAATTCAAACTCCTTGGCGAAAACTAACAAAAACCCAGCAGGATATCATTCTCTATGGGAGTAAAGAACCGATCTATTTTGAAGATGATTACCGTTACGATACTGGTCGCGGTTACTATCGAGAATTTGCGGGAGTTATCAATATCTTAGATAGAAATTATCAAGAAACCACCTCGGAAGTTATTAAACAAAGACTAGAGAAATATATTGTTAACCAAACCTGTGAAGTTTGCCACGGAAAAAGATTAAAACCAGAAGCTTTATCGGTACGTTTAGGACAATATACCGTCACGGATTTTACCGGAGTTCCGATTCGGGATTGTTTGCAGAGAATTAATGATTGTCATTTAACCCCAAGACAAGCATTAATTGGGGAATTAGCTCTCAAAGAAATCAAAGCGAGACTACAATTTTTAATCGATGTGGGATTAGATTATCTTACCCTCGATCGACCAGCGATGACTTTATCTGGGGGAGAATCCCAACGAATTAGATTAGCTACTCAAATCGGTTCGGGATTAACAGGAGTATTATACGTTCTAGATGAACCTAGCATCGGATTACACCAAAGAGATAATAGTAAACTGTTAGAAACCCTGCAAAGATTGCGAGATTTAGGTAATACTTTAATCGTCGTCGAACACGATGAAGAAACGATTCGGGCAGCCGATTATGTGGTCGATATCGGTCCCAAAGCGGGGATTCATGGCGGAGAAATCATCTGTCAAGGCAGTTTTAAAACCCTTTTAAAGTCGAAAAAATCGATAACAGGGGCCTACTTATCGGGACGCAAAGTTATTGAAACTCCTCCCCAAAGAAGGGACGGGAATGGTAATGCTTTAGTCTTAAAAAATTGCCATCAAAATAACCTAAGAAATATTGATGTAACGATTCCTTTAGGAAAATTAGTCTCGATTACGGGGGTATCTGGTTCAGGTAAATCCACCCTAATTAATGAGTTATTATATCCAGCTTTACAACATCATTTAACCCGTTTAACTCCCTTCCCCAAAGAATTAGAGAAAGTGGCAGGATTGGACGCGGTTGATAAAGTAATTGTCATTGACCAATCACCAATAGGACGCACTCCTCGGTCAAATCCTGCCACCTATACGGGGGTTTTTGACATTATTCGCGAGATTTTCACCGAAACCATCGAAGCAAAAGCTAGAGGTTACAAAGCGGGGCAGTTTTCTTTTAATGTTAAGGGAGGACGCTGTGAAGCTTGCCTAGGCCAAGGGGTAAACGTCATCGAGATGAATTTTCTCCCCGATGTCTATGTGCAGTGTGATGTGTGTAAAGGGGCGCGTTATAATCGGGAAACCCTACAGGTTAAGTATAAAGGTTATTCGATCGCCGATGTCTTAGATATGACGATCGAGGAAGCATTAAAAGTCTTTGAAAATGTCCCCCGGGCCACCACCAGATTACAAACTCTCGTGGATGTGGGTTTAGGATACTGTAAACTCGGTCAAAGCGCTCCCACTTTATCCGGTGGAGAAGCGCAAAGGGTGAAATTAGCGGCCGAATTATCCCGACGGGCCACGGGAAAAACCCTATATTTGATTGATGAACCGACTACGGGTTTATCTTTTTATGATGTGCATCATCTCTTAGATGTGTTACAAAGATTGGTCGATAAAGGTAATTCGATTATCGTCATCGAACATAATCTCGACGTGATTCGCTGTAGCGATTGGATTATTGATTTGGGACCAGAAGGAGGGGACAAGGGAGGAGAATTAATCGCGGTGGGAACACCGGAAACCGTGGCTAAATGTGAAAGATCCTACACTGGTCATTATCTTGCTCAAGCATTACTTCAATATCCCCCAAAAAAGCGGGATAATATTAGGGAAGAACACAGAGATAATAAAGCCAATGATCAAGATTAGCATTTAACTCTTGTTCGCTCTTAATTTCCTGACCAGTTTTCCAAGAATAAATTTTAATATCTTGAAAGTAAGACCTTAACTGTCTTAATTGTTCTTTGGGGGTGGCGTAATAATTTTGCAGACGAAAATTATGGGGTTCATCCCGAATAATTGCATAGTCAGCAGTCAATAACTGTTCGTAGCTAAGAGAGGGATTACAGGCACGCAAAATCGCCCAGATGAATAAATTGACATAGCTACTAAAAGGATTTAAACTAATCTTTTTTTTCCAATCGAATTCGGGGATAATTCCCTGAAGATTATGACTAGAAAAATAGAAATAACCGCCTGGTTTACCAATGCGACTAATTTCCTCTAAAACTAGGAAACGGTCAGCATGGGAAATATAATCAATGCCATTAAAACTAAAGAGAATAAAATCAAAATAATTATCGGCAAATTGTTCTAGATTTCTAGCATCGGCCACTTGCCAGATTAAATGGGGGAATTTTTGACGACAAGCGGCGATCATTTCCGCAGAATAATCGACACCGATATATTCTCCCACAAGAGGGGCAAAATACTTCGTAGTCCGTCCCGCACCTACCCCTAAATCAAGCATTTTCATGGTTGATAAACGCTCTTGCAGCAGAGTTAAAATTGTCTTTTCTGCCGGCTGTAGCGCGCTTAATTGGGCATAATAACTGACAATACTAGGGTCTCTATAGGTTTGCTGATTTTTGTCCTTAATCATTCTCGATCGCTCTTTCCTACTACCATCTTTAAGAAAAGATTTAGACTATCATAAGATGCGCTTAAATTATCCAATTGGCATCAATGGAGATTTTTAGCTCTTTTGTCTCATCTACAAGAATAGCATTTTCCAAAAGTGATAAAAGAAATGTAAAGTTATTTTATAGTATTAGCCATAATTAAATCTCCCAGTCTTCATATTTTAAACCATCTATACGACTGAATTCACGGATATTATGAGTGATTAAAATTAACTCATTAGCCATAGCAATAGCTGCAATTTGTAAATCATAACCACCGACAGGAATACCTAATTGATTTAATTGAGACCGAATTATTCCAGCAATTTTTGCAGAATTTTGGTCAAAAGGTAAAATCTTAAATTGATTAAAGAAACGCTCTAGCTTCGCTAAATTTTGCTCTTTTCTACTGCTTTTGTAAGCCCCATAATACAATTCTAATTGTACGACAGTAGATAAATAAATCTCGTCTGGCTGATGTTTTGCTAACTCATGAGTAACAGCCAAACTACTATTATTAAGTAGCTTAATACAAACATTTGTATCTAACAAATAAGTCATAGTAGTTGTTCTCTTTCCTCATAATCTGGCTGTTTTTCTCTTACTAATAATTCACCTTCCCAACCGCCAATTACTTCTTCAAAGAAGCCTTCTTGCCATTGCCTAAATGTAGTTTTTTCTTCTTTTTCTTTTAGAGATATTGGCTGATAAACTAAGGTGACTTCTAAATCTGTGTTTTTAAGTTCAGGCGGTAAAGATATTTGTAATGTTCCATCTTCTCCCACATGGGTTTTAAAACTAATTGTTTTCATGGTTTCGGCTCAGGTTACTACTATCTTATGATAGTCTCATATATCCTCGTCTGACAACGTGCGTTCCCTGCGGTCTTTTAACCATAAAGACATCTTCACCCCAAACAGGTCAGACATGACAGAAATCACCATCCGATGAGAATGGCCATACATCCCACTCAAGACCGAGACGATGGATACTACTCTCTCACGGTAGCCGCTCTTTCCTACTACCATCTTTAAGAAAAGATTTAGACTATCATAAGATGCGCTTAAATTATCCAATTGCCATCAATGAAGATTTTTAGCTCTTTTGTCTCATCTACAAGAATAGCATTTTCCAAAAGTGATAAAAGAGGTGTAGAGTTATTTTATAGTAGTTGTCTTTGATAGCTGGGAAATTGTCCTGACCACTTCCCAAATTGCTCCCCACCTGACCCACCGTCCCAACCTCCAGTTGACGAAAATAGATAGCACCGAGTCGGTTGTCAGCCATCTGATCAGAGGCTTGCAGCGATCGCCTGGGTTTAAATTGAGTTACGCGCAAGCTCAGGTATTTTTATTTGAGCAACGCTAAGAGAGAAAAAGCATCGCGGACTATATATCTGTATAAAGTGCTACAATAAGCTAAGATTCCATCAAAGGTTAGATTATCAAACGCCGACTCAGGACTATCAGGTCGGAAAACCTCGTTCGATAGTCTGAGCAGAGGTAAGACAATCGGTTAGACTTAATTGACTATCTGAGACTGTCCAATCGTTGGGATCGACTTCGGGTATGGGTGAGGATATCGATCCGCAATTGTCATGGTAACACCAAATCCCCCTGATCCAGTGCAGTTAACAAGCCTTCTGGTTCGTAGGGACCACTTCAGTGGTCCCTGATGATAACGGGGTTTTGCTAACTGGATTGAGGATAAAACTGCCTTAGTGCAGTTTTGTCGTTACTTGTCTAACAATTGTTGCTATTTCACTAACTACCTTATTTTTTATGGTTAAAAATTATGGCAAGCAAATCTTATTCGATGGTGCAAAATTACCCAACCGGAACAACCGGAACGGGACTAGATCAGACGGTTGAAAGAATTGGCAGAGAGCCAGGACTTGCTGGTGCTAATCTCGGCACAAATATTACGGGTGGAATGACGGCAGCTAATGGATTAAATCAGTTAATCTTAGAAGCCAAACAAGCCACTGGAGTTGCTAGTAACGGCATTTTTACTGTCAGTGACGTAACCGCGATTAATGCTTGGATTCGCGCTAACCGTTTAGCAGAATTTACTGCTCTCCACGGCGATGATGATGGTACAACAGAAACAGGGTTTCATCTAGTCCAAAATGACGGAGCGACTCAACAGTATCGCAATCAGAATTTAGTTGATACGGTTTTTGATGGCATTTATCACATTGGTTTTGAAATTCAAAATGGTACTTTTCTCAATGAAGATGGGAACGCAAATGCCACGGTTGCTCAGGTGGCGGATTGGCTAACCCAATTTTATACAGATCGGGCCACAACTAATACCGGACTTGATCAGATTACGGAATTAATCATTGCTGATCAGGGTTTAGCGCAAAATATACCTTGGCAACAAATCGCTGGCGGTGCTGATGCTGCCAATGGACTGAATGATTTATTAAAAACAGCGATTACCACCTACAATCTCGCCGCCGATGGTTCAATTTCCGAAAGCGATATTGCACAAATTAACAATTGGATTCGCTCTGATGCCACCCGTTATAACACTTTTGTTGTTCTGCATGGGGATGATGACGGCACAACAGAAACTGGCTTCCATTTAGTTCAAAATGACGGCGCTCAGACCACATATTTTGCCAAAAACCTAGTTAATACTGTTGTCGATGGTATCTATCATATTGGCTTTCAGATCCAAAATGGGCGATTTCTCAACGAAGATGGTGCAGCTAATGCCACAGTCAAAGACGTAGCAGATTGGGTAACATATTTTTACGTCGATCAGTCCACCACTGGCACAGGATTAGATAAAATTGTCGATACCATCAAAATTGATACCGGCTTAGCCAAGTGGACAAATGCGGGGGATATTAACGCCGGAGCCGCCGCCGCCGACGGACTTAACCATCTATTAGTAGATGGCATTACTGCTACAGGTATCGCTGCTGATGGCTGGATTACCAGCGATGATATTCGCACCCTCAATCAATGGGTTCGCACTAATCACTATGACGAATTTATCCTCCTTCACGGTGATGATGAAGGGAATGAGGAAACAGGCTACCATCTGGTGCAAAATGACGGAGCGACAACTCAATATTTTGGCAAAAATTTAGTCAATACCGTAGCCGATGGCATCTATCACATTGGCTTTAACATCCAAGACAATCGTCTCCTCAACGAAGATGGTGATGCCAATGCTCGTCTTAACGATGTTTCCAGTTGGCTCAACTATTTCTATCTTCAGAAAACCATTATTTACGGTGATAACTCTAGCGACACGATTACAGGTACGAATCTTGCTGAACACCTGATGGGTTACGGAGGAAATGATGTTCTGAGTGGTGGCGGCGGCGATGACCTAATCGATGGAGATTGGGGGTGTGACACTTTATCGGGTGGGGTTGGTAATGACTTACTCTATGGCGGCGCAGACAATGACCAATTAGATGGAGGTGAAGACTCAGACACTTATTATGTCTCCGGTAATCTAGCAGGAGGCTGGTCGAGTTTCCAAGGTTACGACATCTACACCGATACCGGCACCTCTGGGGTGGATAAAATTGTGGCTTTGGGTACAGGAGACGTGGACCTGGGGATTCGTTCCTTTAACGCCAATAGTGGCATTGAAACCATCGACGGGACAGGAGTAACAGGAAAAGTCACCATCGTCGGTGATTGGAGTGACAATACCCTAGACTTCTCTAATACGGCTTTTGTCGGTGACAATATCCAAATCCATGGCTATTGGGGTAACGACAC
>SFAU01000275.1 GCA_007096045.1 Microcystis novacekii Mn_MB_F_20050700_S1
AGAAATCAACTAAATCGCCCCTTCTGAAGAGTTCCACCAGCGGATAGCGGTCTGTCTTGTAGGTGCGAACCTTGTGGTGCATCTCGACCATTAGTCCAATTTCCTCAGACCATTCCTGTCGCCCAGTTTCGGATAAGTACCTCTTTACTTCAAACACCGAAGGTGGGATGTAGTCCACGGTATGAGCCGACCAAAGACCTAGATCGTGAAAGCAGGCGGCGATCGCCAACTGGGTTTTTTCTTCTTCGGTGCGGGAATGGAGGGCCAAACAGAAATTGAACATTCGATAGACATGACCCCTTTGACATACTCCCACCGTCAAGCTACGCTGTGACGGTGGGAGTATGTCAAACTGCTTCATCGATGTTAAGTAGGGAACTGACGGTTCGCTCATTTTCCACATATAGTGTTTTTGGATTAAGCTATCCACTACCTGTATTGGCATAAGTTGAACTAATACCACTACAGGTAGGTTTGATCAGTCATTGAAACACTACCTATAGTGATTCCCGAACCGAGAGTAGGGAGGCACAATTATTTGTAGCGTAACCCATGCGGGGGTTGGGTTTCATGCTTCAACCCAACCTACGTTCATCTTATATTTAATTCCACCCACCTACTTAAAAACGCATTCACTGCCATCACCGAGAATAGCGCGTCCTCGTTTTTGCTAAAACAGGATTAACTTATGTGGATTTTGGGGAAGACTAGCTATTTATTGGGGATGATGGCTAAGGTCCAGCTATTTGGTTTGATTCCTAAACCGTTAAAGAGAAGGTTGAGCAGCAGTACGTTTAAAATTAAACCTGCTAAACAAAGCGTTTATAGCGTTTCTGATTCACAAGAGGTACATTCCCGAGCCTGAACAGCTTAATCAGCAAAGGTTTAAGTGTGCCGCACAGATGCGAGAACCGCTATATTACAACCGGGTTGACGAGCGGATAAATTGCCAAAAGTCCTGGTATGATTCCAGATAAAATTATTAATAATTGCTAATTCGGCAGCGATGATTTGACTGCGGTTGTGGTATTAACCTCTAAATTTTCTGGTTAAAACTTGGTGAGAAGGGAACCCTAAAAGGGATAAATTGGGCCAGGAATCGAGAGTAAACTTAACTAGGATCACTGACTCAGGAATAACTTATTCTTGGCCAGTTCCAGCCAATGTTAAATTTATTAATAGACTCTTTAACTTATTGTCCCCTAACCTTTGCACTGAACTGATAAATGTCGATCGATTTTCGCAATCTTAATACACTTTGGGGTTCCATTTTAGTCGAAACATTGGCCCGTTTGGGATTGAAGATAGGGGTGGTTTCTCCCGGATCGCGCTCGACTCCTTTAACGGTAGCCTTGGCAAGACATCCCCAGATTGAAGCTATTCCCATCTTAGACGAGCGCTCGGCTGCCTTTTTTGCCCTGGGATTAGCCAAACAATTATATCAACCGGTGGTTTTAGTCTGCACTTCTGGCACTGCCACGGCTAATTTTTATCCCGCAGTCATTGAAGCAAAAGAAAGTCATGTCCCTTTATTAATTCTAACCGCCGATCGCCCCCCAGAATTGCGTCATGCTCATGCTGGTCAGACTATCGATCAAGTCAAACTCTACGGTAATTATCCCAACTGGCAAGCGGAAATTAGCTGTCCTAGTGCCAATATCGAGCGTTTACGCTATCTCCGTCAAACTATCATCCACGCGTGGTTTCGCTGTCTCGATCCTGTCCCCGGAGTGGTGCATCTGAACTTACCATTTCGGGATCCCCTGGCACCAACTCCCGATCTGGAAATTAGCAATTTAGAAGCTAATTTTGACCAAGAAGCTTTTTTTAGCCATATATCTCGGCAAAATATCGCCATTAACTCCTCAATTCTCGAAATTCCTTCTTTACCCCCCAAAGGAATTATCATCGGGGGATTAGCTTCCCCGCAAAACCCCGAAAGTTACTGTCAGGCGATCGCTAATTTGTCCCGATCGCAACAATATCCCGTCTTAGCAGAAGCTTTATCTCCTCTGCGAAACTATGCAGGGTTAAATCCCCATCTCATCACTACCTATGATTTATTATTGCGGAATCCTGTTCTTAAGACCCAATTAACCCCCGATGTTGTCCTGCAAATTGGGGAATTACCCACCAGCAAAGAATTACGGACCTGGTTAGAAGAAATCGACTGTCCGCGCTGGATTATCGATCCCCATCCCGATAATTACGATCCTCTACAGGGAAAAACCAGACATCTCAGGGTAAATATCGAGCAATTAGGGCATCTATTCCCAGAAAAAACCGATAATAACCGAGAATATGGGCAATTATGGCAAAAATTCGACCAGCAAGCTAGATTAACTATCGATCGCCTTTTGGCAGCAGAGACTAAACTGATTGAAGGGAAAATCCCTTGGCTGCTCTCCCAACACCTCCCCCCCCGCACCCCGATCTTTATCTCTAATAGTATGCCTGTTCGCTATGCCGAATTTTTTAACCCGCCTAGCGATCGGCAAATACGTCCCTATTTTAATCGCGGGGCCAATGGCATCGACGGCAACCTCTCCACTGCTATAGGAATGGCTTATAAAAATGTCCCCAGCCTACTATTAACGGGAGATTTAGCCCTATTACACGACACAAATGGTTTTTTGATCAAAAAATATTTTGTTGGCTCCTTGACCATAATTTTAATCAATAACAAGGGGGGAGGCATTTTCCAGATGTTGCCGATCGCCAAATTTGACCCTCCCTTTCAAGAATTTTTTGCCACTCCCCAAAATATCGACTTTTGCCAACTCTGTCACACCTACGGTATCGATTACCATTTAATCAGCGATTGGACTGATTTTCAGCAAAAAATTGCAGTTTTACCGGAATCAGGCCTAAGATTACTAGAAATATCCTGCGATCGAGCTTTTAATACCCAATGGTTCCTCAGTAATTATGTGTAGGGTGTGGGGTTAGGGGTTGGGGGTTAGGGGTTGGGGGTTAGGGGTTAGGGGATGGGGGTTAGGGGTTAGGGGATGGGGGTTAGGGGATAGGGGATGGGGGATGGGGGATGGGAGAACAAAGCTGCCTTTTGCCTATTGACTATTAATTCCCTTTTTCGAGAAAGTCAATACAATGGGTGGAAAGCGCGTTAAAAAAGTCTGATGAATCGACAAAGACGGCAAAAATCAAGACAATTTTCTCCCCCCAGATATTCTATCTTTCCCTGGGAGCAATGGCGATGGGGAGTGACTTCTCTGGTGATTAGTTTAGTCTTGTCCCTACTGATTTTAAAACTGAATACCTCTAGTCTCTCCACTGCAACCATAAATATTTTTAATCCCTCCACTGTCGGGGAGAATTTAGCCGGTAGGAGTTTAGATGAGTTAGAAAAGCAGAAAATCGCCGAATTTTTGCAAATTAACCCACCAGAAACCGAATTAACCCTCGATCGCACTCCTTTGTTTATTCTCCACGATACAGCTTGGAGTATGACTGCGGGTAACATCGAAGAACAGAAAAAATCTGCTCGCGGTCCGATGAAATTAGGTCCCAATGTTTACATCCCCCGCAAACCGAATTCCAGGGATAGAGATATTTTAGACTCGATCGCCCGGCCTTTTTTTGAGCGTCACCGTCCCACGGCCACTTTTTATGAACAAGCAGCCGAAATGCTGCCCGCAGACACCAGAGATCAATTAGTGCGTCAACTGTGGCAACTTACCCCGGAAACTATCCGCGTCAAGGGTTTTGCGCTTGCTTTAGAGGGTGTTCCCTTGAGTACGCGATCGGCACCTGAGTTAGAAAAAAGGGCGAGAATTTGGTTAAATACGCCTTCAGAAGCCGTCTTTAAGCGTTTAGTCAAAGAATATCCCACAAATTACTTTGATGGGGCAAAAACTACCGCATTATGGGCAACAGAAGCGATTTGTCAGCAGCTATCTCACCCTAATTGCGATCGCTTGCAACCAGTTTTTGCCGAAAGAAATCGTCGAGTTATCTCCAGCGTTAACATTGAACTGGTACAAGCACCGGGATCCCACTGTTTGACCAAAGGACGCTTGCAACCCCTCCCCGGTTACAGCGATTTTCAATACCAACAAACAGCGAAATATTATCTCCTCGCAGCCTTACAAACGGGACAATTACCGCAAATTGTCAGCCATTTTGCCGTGGATAGTTTTCTGATTAATCAAGGAAAATATCCCCATTGTGACCCCCGGGGTTTTGATCTACAACGTCTCTACAATCTCATCAGTCAAGCTTTGGATTATGACCCCGGCACTGTTTATGGTATCGTTCCTCGTTACGGCACAAATATTAGCGCTGGTGATAATATTTGGTGGCATAATCGAGTTTTTAAGCAAACAACTTTACCCACAACTTTAAATTAGACCTCATCAGTTAGAAATGTTCACTTCTCCCAGAGCTTCTAGATAGGTAATCGCCGCTTCTAAAGGAGAATCGTAGCTATAGGAAAACTCCTCAAACCAGCGTCCTTCCTCCGATTTGGCATCCAATTTATCTAACCATTGCTTCGCCTTTCTAGTTAAAGCTTCTCGCTTACGCTGCTGTTTTAATGCCGCTGCTTTTTCTTTTTCCGCTGCCTCCTGTTGTTGACTTTCTTGGTTTTCTAAGGCTAAAGCTTTTAAAAGCGCATCGGTAGAAGAATCGCCAGCATAATTAACCTTAAATTCAGCCGGAGAACGATCTTTTTCTTGGCCAGAAGAAAGGGAGGGTATCGGTTTTTCCTGATCCCGTTTCTGGTATTCTGCCTTCATTTGTGCCAGTAAATCTTCTATTTCTCCCATAATGATCAAGTTAGGAAAGTAAAAAGTTAAAAAGATAATTGCTCTGATTGCCTCTGCCTTAATAACTAAGTAGCTGGTTATAATTAAATTGAAGATTGATCCCCCCTTAATCCCCCCTTGATAAGGGGGGTATCTGACAGTTTTTAACACCTAACTACTTAATAATGGGTTTCCTTATTTTTCCAAACGGACTACATACCATTGTAAATAACCCTCCTCACCCAGGTCTAACTCGCAGTAATTATCGCGGAGATAGAGAGCTTTTTCCTCAAGACTAGAGAATTTTGCCAATTGTCGGGGACAAATCTCCGGTTTTGCGGTGATTAAATCTTTTAACTTATCCCGCAACTGGTCGGGAGTCTGGAATTGTTCAGATTGATCGGCCTCAAGGACAAGAAAATAGTCCCCTTGATACATAATAGAATCGGGCATCGCTGTTTGATAGTCTCAGTAGGAAAATTTTTTGGCTATCTTTATCACTTTAACGCCTCAAAGCTCGATCGACACCACCACTATGACAGACCATCTCACCAATCCCTTTCTCAGTCTCCCTTACGAAAGCGCCATGCAGGACTTGGGAGACCAATACTACGATCAAGTTGCGGCTGCGGATTTTCCCCGTCATATCCTTCGTTTTCGCAATGATGCTTTATTACCTTTGGTGGGAATTCAGCCAGAATTAACCTTAGATGAGCATTTTATCGAGGCTTTTGCTAAATTTCAATCCCTGACCCCTTTTTTAGCCCTACGTTACCACGGTTATCAATTTGGCGAGTATAATCCTTTCTTGGGGGATGGTCGCGGTTTTCTCTACGGTCAAGTTAGGGGTATTGATAGCAAATTATACGATTTTGGTACAAAAGGATCGGGACGGACTCCCTATTCCCGTCATGCGGACGGTAGGTTAACTCTCAAGGGTGGAGTTAGAGAAGTCTTAGCTGGGGAAGCTTTACGCAGTTTAGGGGTGAATACCTCTCGCTGTCTGAGTTTGGTGGAAACGGGGGAAAATCTCTGGCGCGGTGATGAACCTTCCCCGACGCGCTCTTCGGTGATGATTCGAGTTAGTAATTCTCATATTCGTTTCGGGACTTTTGAGCGTTTATTTCATATTAAACGCAGTGATTTAATTAAAAGACTCCTCGATCATGTAATTATTTATTATTATCCTGACATCGATCCCACAGATAGCGATCGCTATCTAAAATTTTACGCCGCTTTAATTGAAAGAACCGCTAAATTAGCAGCCCAATGGATGGCCGCAGGTTTTTGTCATGGGGTTCTCAACACCGATAATATGTCAATTACTGGGGAAAGTTTCGATTATGGTCCCTACGCTTTTATTCCTTCCTATAACCCCCAATTTACGGCGGCCTATTTCGACTACGGTGGCCGTTATAGTTATGGTAATCAGCCTTTTATCTGTCGCTTAAATCTAGAGTTACTGCAATCTCCCCTGGCCATGGTTGTCTCCTTGTTAGAGTTAGATATGGCTTTGGCTAACTATGACCAGCATTACAATTTTTATTATCAAAAAATGATGCTAAGAAAGTTAGGTTTTGAGGATATTTTTACTGCCGAATCTGCTTTACTGATCAGCAAAACCGTGGAAGTTCTCCAAGAAACTGGCCTCGGTTATCACGACTTTTTCTATCAATTAAGTGAACAATTTAATTACGGTTGGCGAGAAAATAGTTCTCTAATTCTTGAAAATATGGATTTACCGAAAGCTGATTGGCAACGTTGGCGAGAATTATATAGTTTGGTCTTAAATCAATTACCCCTAGATTCCTTGGCTCAAATTGGCGATACCTTAACGCATTATAATCCTAAAACTGCTTTACTTAGACCGCTAATCGAATCAGTTTGGGAAGCCATTACCTATAAAGACGATTGGCAACCTTTCCAAGAATTAGTGATAAAATTACAGAATAAACAGTAATTAAGTAATAAGTAGTGGTGCAAAAGGTGGTTAAATATGTGTAATTAATTAAACCTCTTGCATAATTAATTTTTGAGGGTTTAAAAACGACAAGAATAAAGATTAAATGGCATAAAATATGTAAATAGAC
Source organism: Microcystis novacekii Mn_MB_F_20050700_S1 (assembly GCA_007096045.1). Taxonomy (GTDB): domain Bacteria; phylum Cyanobacteriota; class Cyanobacteriia; order Cyanobacteriales; family Microcystaceae; genus Microcystis; species Microcystis novacekii. Next base: position 6,854 of record SFAU01000275.1, read on the forward strand.
CATTTAATTAATTATTATTCATCCCCAATTCTCCTGACTACTGACTACTGGCTACTGACTCCTAACCCTAACAACAATTTTTGATTTTTACAAGAGGTCTATTATGTCTAGCTACTTATTCAGGTCATTTCCTGAAATGCGTTGGACAAAAATTGACCAGACTTGGCGCTCGATGTTTCCCTTCCAACCATTAAGAGTGTCAAAATAATAGTAAAATTTTGTGACAAAGTGCAGTCATATCTAAGAATCTTTGCTAGAACCCCAGAAGGCTTCTGTGATAAGTCTCCTTAAAGGAGATTGTTTGCAGCAAACTAATCTGGCTAACAGGCTGTTATAACATCTAGTTAGGCTCCTCAACCACAAACCTTGAAAGAGATTGAAAATGAGCGAAAAACGAATTCTACCCGCATTATTGCTTTGTTTTTTCTTCGGTATGTTTGGTGCCCACAGATTCTACGTAGGAAAAATTGGGACTGGCATATTGCAGTTAGTCACATTGGGAGGACTTGGTATCTGGGTGCTAATTGATTTCATCATGATTATTGTCGGAGCATTTACTGATAAAGAAGGAAACAAAATCACCCAGTGGACGTAAAACAAGCCGTAGGGTGCGTTCCCTAAGGTAGCTCCTGCTGCTCCACCAGTAGATTCTGGGGAACGCACCATGCATTGATTAAAGATGTGAGTCTAAGTGCGATGCCGCTCTTGTAGGGTGCGAAAACGCGCGTGTAACGCACCTTTTTCAAGTTAGCTATAATGTTGGTTAGACAATGCTCTTATGAGGCGTTTAACCATCAGATCTACATTCATGAGCATATTGTTCAACCAGTAATTCGATGATTTTTTCCTAAGGAATTTGTTTTCGATCTGCTTGAGATTTAAAGAAGCTTACACTTTCTTCTGTTAATTCTAATGTTACTTGATTAGTTTTGGTTTTACCTTTAGGAACTAACTGGTCTGGGGGCGGTAAAAAATCTTTAACGACTTG
>SFAU01000276.1 GCA_007096045.1 Microcystis novacekii Mn_MB_F_20050700_S1
CGTCAATCAGCCAAAAAACTTGGGGACAGGCCGACCAGGTGTTTACCGACAATGCGCGGTTGCTTACACAGACTTTTGGGAGTCCTATAAGACAGTAATTCCCAGTAAACGTCATCGACCAGTTGGGAAAGAAACTGGTCAAACTAATCCTATTGAAAGATTAAATAATACCTTTCGACAAAGGATTTATCGACTGGTGAGAGAGAGTCTATCTTTCTCTAAAAAAATGGAGAATCACGTTGGGGAACCCTTTGGTATTTTATCCATGACTACAATGCACAGCAAAGCAAAGGGCTCTTCTCGGCTTTGTGTGATAATTTTTGCTTATGGAATCTTGAAATGCTTACTGGACAAGACTTTTAAGACTATTTTGCGGATATTCTATCAGTATAGACCTCGTTTCCACACTAGACCTCGTTTCCACACAGAAACCAGAAGAGCCAGCAAAGGATTAAGCCACCATCACTACTACCGAATCACCACCAACTTTTTTACCATAAAAACAGTTATTATATAGCGGTTCCTGATTGGATGAAGTACAGCAGATGCCTTACTGGATAAGCGTTACAGTCATCTGTAGGTGCCTCACGCTAACGAGAACCGCTATAAATCCCAATCAATTCCTCGGTATCTGTAGGAAAATTTACTCGATGTTTGCCCCTAAATCCTGTGACTTTAGTTACCGCCAAACCCCATGAATTATCTTAGTATTATCATTCCGACTCTCAACGAGGAGTTAAGAATTGCAGCAACGTTAAAACAAATAGGCGCGGGAGTAGAAATTATTGTTGTCGATGGGGGAAGTACCGATAAAACTAGAGAAATAGCCGAAAAATTGGGAGCAAAAGTAATTATTTCCCCCAGTCAATGTCGTGCATTTCAGATGAATTTAGGAGCCAAAATAGCAAAAGGAGATATTTTGTTATTTCTGCACGGAGATACTTTACTTCCCCATGAATTTCAAGAACAAATTATCAATACTTTATCCCCATCTGGGATAGTAGCGGGGGCCTTTGAATTAAAAATTGATGGAGAGGAAAAAACCCTGCGTTTAGTGGAAAAATTAGTTAATTGGCGTTCTCGCTGGCTTTCCCTTCCCTACGGAGATCAAGGAATATTTTTAAAAGCCTCAATATTGGCCGATTTGGGCGGTTTTCCTGAGTTGCCAATTATGGAAGATTTTGAATTAATACAAAGATTGAAAAAAAGGGGTAAAATAGCCATAGTTTCTGCTGCGGTGATTACCTCAGCAAGACGTTGGCAAAAATTAGGAGTCTGGAAAACTACCTTAGTTAATCAATTAGTTATTATTGGTTATTATCTAAAAATTCCCCCGCATTTGTTGAAAAATTTTTATCGTTTATGGTCATAAAGGCTTGCTGAAAAAGTATTTTAGGTCATTGTGTAATGTCGGAGCGCAACGCTTGCGCCCATAATGTGACATTGTGAACATTTTTCAGCCAATATCCAAGAGAGCCAAACACAATTATACAATCGAAGAAACCCTACCAAAGAAGAGGTTTCCATGACCAAAACATTAACAAAAGTAATCAAAAATGTGGGGGGGGGTAAGCATTACTTATTTGTAGCAGGCAATACCAGTCTTTTGAAAAATACAATTATATAATCGAAGGAAATTTACCAAGGAAGAGTTTTCCATGACGCAAACATTAACAAAACTAATCAAAAGTGCGGGGGGGGTAAGCATTACTTATTGGTGGCAGGGGCAACTCTAGCCATCCTAGCTCCTTCCCAAGCCGCCCAAGCTGTAATTATCGATTTTCAAAGCTTAGAACAAAATAACTCAAATGGTGCCGGTTTTACCTATACCGAAGACGGTTTTACCCTAGATAACCTCTCTACTCCTTTTCCCTTTGCATTTTTTGGCACTCAGGAATCTCGTTACCCTGGTTCCACCGCCTTATTCAATAATACGATTAATGGAATCACCAGATTAACCCAAAATAGCGAAGGCTTATTTGGCTCTTCTGGTTTCTGTGTGGAAACGAGGTCTATACTGATAGAATATCCGCAAAATAGTCTTAAAAGTCTTGTCCAGTAAGCATTTCAAGATTCCATAAGCAAAAATTATCACACAGCCTCAATGGTGATTATAGTGTGACCGTCAATTTTACAGGAACAAAAGCCGATTCTAGTACCGTTACCCAAGCTTTTACTACCGATGTAATTCTCAGTACCCTAGAAACTTTTACCTTTAATTCTAGCTTCACTAATTTAGTATCTGTTGAATGGATTCAGGCATCCCCGTTTCATCAGTTTGATAACATCAATGTCACACCGGTTCCCGAACCTTCAGCAATTTTAGGATTATTAAGTCTAGGACTTTTGGGCATCGGTTCTCAATTCAAACAAAAACGATAAATTGACAAAGTATGGGGATGGGATTTTTCCCATCCCTACTTGAGGAAAAACGCGGTCTTCAAACCTTCCAAATTTACCTCTTAATTTTAGTGAACAAATTTTTTTAAATTCCTCTGCAATTACTCAAAAAATTTTACATCCTATAAGTAGTCATGCAAAATAAATTTCCTAGTGAAGACAGGCAAGAGGCAACAGGCAAGAGGCAAAAGCTTTATCGAAATGTGTAATTAATTTTGCGCGCGGTACTTAGCAGACAGGTAAAAATAAAAACTTTTCTCTGCCAAGGCACCGATCGATAGGATAATTAATAATCGGAACATCTGCTCTGAGAATATGCCTCTTGATCGCCGTCAATTTCTTTATCTTTTAGGTGCTACCCTTGGCACAGCCACTTTAGGAAATTTTAACCGTCCCGCTTTGGCTGCCAATAGTCCCTATACTCTGCTTCCTCTCCCCTATGCTTATGATGCCCTAGAACCTTATATTGATAAGGAAACGATGCAATTTCACCACGATAAACACCATGTTGCCTACGTTAATAATCTCAACACGGCAGTGGCAAAATATCCAGAATTGCAGCAAAAAACAGTAGTAGAATTAATTAAAAATCTTGATTCTTTACCCGCCGATATTCGCACCACTATCCGCAATAATGGCGGCGGCGATCTTAATCATACGATGTTTTGGCAGATTATGTCCCCCGATGGCGGTGGCGAACCAACAGGAGAAATAGGAGCGGCAATAATCGCTAAATTTGGCAGTTTTGAGGAATTTAAAAACGCTTTCAACCAAGCGGGTACTAAACTTTTTGGTAGTGGTTGGACATGGTTGGTTTTAAATAAGTCGGGAGAACTGGAAATTATCAGCACTGCTAACCAAGATAGCCCCCTAATGATGGGATTACAGCCAATTATGGGCAATGATGTCTGGGAACACGCCTATTACTTAAAATATCGTAATCAACGGGCTGAGTATTTAAAACAGTGGTGGAATGTGGTTAACTGGGAGGAGGTAAATCGCCGCTATCTTCAGGCAAAAGCTTAACCATGACAACTTTTACGGTAACAGTTCCCGCTACCACTGCTAATATTGGGCCCGGCTTCGATTGTCTCGGAGCGGCCTTAACTTTATATAATCAGTTTACTTTTACCCTGCTGCCGGCAACGACAGCTAACCCTGTCAGCATTATTGTCAAGGGAACTGAATCAGCTAAAGTTAGCCAAGGTGCTGATAATTTAATCTATACTTCTTTTTTGCAAGTTTATCAAAAAATAGGACAGAATCCGCCCCCCATCGCCATCGAGATCGGTTTAGGGGTTCCTCTAGCTAGAGGTTTAGGTAGTTCTGCTACTGCTATTATCGGTGGGTTATTGGCTGCCAATCAATGCGCGGGCAATCCTTTATCTATGGGGGAAATCGAGGCATTAGCGATCGCCTTGGAGGGCCATCCGGATAATGTAGTGCCGGCTTTGCGGGGCAACTGTCAGCTATCGGCAGGCGATAGCACAAATTGGGCTATTTGTCAAGTATTTTGGCAAAAAAATCTCATTCCTGTTCTGGCGATTCCTGATTTTGAACTGGCTACGGCCAAAGCTAGGGCGGTTTTACCCGAAAAAATTAGCCGTCAGGAGGCAATTTTCAATATTTCCCGCTTGGGTTTATTATTGCGCGGATTGGAGACGGGTAACGGCGATTGGCTGAGAATTGCCCTAGAGGATAAACTGCATCAACCCTATCGGCAATCTTTGATCCCGGGTTACGAAAAGGTGAAAAAAGCCGCCATTAATGGGGGTGCTTACGGGATGGTAATTAGTGGCGCAGGTCCCACCCTATTAGCTTTAACTAGCCCCGACAATGCCCAAAAAACAGCCACAGAGATGACAAATGCTTGGCAGCAAGTGGGGATTAACTCCAGTGCCAAAATTTTGGCTTTAGATACCCTAGGGGCGCGGGTAAATCCTGTTTAAAAGGGAGAGGGGAGAAGGGTGTGGGGTGTGGGGGTGTGGGGGTGTGGGGTGTGGGGTGTGGGGATGTGGGGATGTGGGGATGTGGGGAGCTTTTCAGTGATCAGTAAACAGTAAACAGTGAACTGATAACTGTTTACTGTTTACTGATCACTGTTTACTGTCTCCTGACTCCTCACTGCCAAAACCGTTAGTATAAAAATAAATATAAATAATTATTAAGAAAATGACGCAAATTACCGTTATTGGTGCAGGGATTGGCGGACTAACGGCGGCGGCATTATTGGCGCGTCGAGGTTATCAAGTCACAGTATATGATCAGGCGATCATCCCCGGAGGTTGTGCCTCGACTTTTTCCCGTCGGGGTTTTACTTTTGACGTGGGGGCAACTCAAGTGGCAGGATTAGAAGTAGGGGGCATTCATCAGCGCATTTTTGCCGAATTAGGGATAGATTTACCCGATTCTGTCCCCTGCGATCCCGCTTGTGCCGTTTTTCTGCCGGGGGAAACCACTCCGATTAATGTCTGGCGCGATCGGCAAAAGTGGCAAGAGGAAAGACAAAAACAATTTCCGGGCAGCGAACCTTTTTGGCAATTATTACAAAAACTCTTTCAAGCAAGTTGGCGTTTTCAAAGTCGCGATCCAGTTTTACCCCCGCGCAACTGGTGGGATTTAGGGCAATTAATCGCCGCTTTGCGTGTAGATACTGCTATTACCTTCCCCTTTACTTTGATGACTGTGGGCGATGCTCTGCGATTATACGGCTTAGAGAGGGATAAACGCCTAAAAACCTTTCTTGATCTCCAGTTAAAGCTTTATTCCCAAGTTACTGCCGATGAAACCGCTTTACTTTATGCCGCCACCGCTTTAGCAGTTTCTCAGTCTCCCCAAGGTTTATCCCACCTTCAGGGTAGTATGCAAGTATTAAGCGATCGCCTAGTGGCAGCTTTGGAAAAATACGGTGGTAAATTGCAAATGCGCCACACAGTGGAAAAAATACTGATAGAAAAGGGAAAAGCCACCGGAATTATCGTCAGAAATCAAAAAAATGGACAAATATATCCAGAAATGGCCGATGAGATTGTCGCTAATATCCCGATCCAAAATTTACCACAATTAATCGATCGCGAAGCCATTCCCAGTCTTTATCACCGGAGAATCGAAAAACTTCCCCCCGCATCCGCTGCTTTTGTGGCCTACTTAGGAGTCGCTCGCGCTGCTATTCCCCCCGATTGTCCCCCCCATTTGCAATTCCTCTACGATTACGATGGCATAATCGGCGAAAATAACTCTTTGTTTGTTTCCGTGAGTAAAGAAGGGGATGGCCGCGCTCCAGTGGGAAAAGCGACGATTATTGCTTCTTCCTTCACCGATACCAGTCTTTGGTGGCGAAAAGGAGAAGATAATTATCAGCAATTAAAAGCAGCATACACCCAAGAAGCGATCGAGCGTCTCGGTAATTATTTCCATCTCAGTCCTGATCACATCGTTCATATCGAATCAGCTACACCTCGCACTTTTGAACGGTTTACGGGGCGAAATCAGGGCATTGTCGGCGGTATTGGTCAAAGATTGTCCACTTTTGGCCCTTTTGGAGTAGCGACGCGCACTCCGATCCCCCATCTTTGGTTAGTGGGAGATTCCACCCATCCGGGAGAAGGCACTGCCGGAGTCAGCTATTCGGCACTCACGGTAGTTAGACAGATTGAGAATAGACCTCCTGCAAAAGTCTTATTCAGCTACTTGATTATAGCCTAAAGCAAGTTCGTAGTTGTAAATGCCAGCGATTAAATTAAATCTCAGACCAAAACGTCGTCTCCGATTCC
>SFAU01000277.1 GCA_007096045.1 Microcystis novacekii Mn_MB_F_20050700_S1
AACAAACGATAGAAACAATAATGGGAGGGACTTTCAGTTAATTATTTATTAGTAGTTGATAATCTTCAAAAATGTTGCTGTACAAGGATCGACTTAAGACTTTTGCAAGAGGTCTAATTACGATAGGGTTCTAGAAGAGCGCTATTTAGGGCAATTTGACCTAATAATCCGAGATTATCGACAGTTATTTGCCGATTTGGATGAGGTGAAAAAAACACATCAATCTGTCGGGTTTCGTCGGTAATTTCCTTGCTAATTTCTACCCGGCCTAGGGGCGACAATAATTCTTCCAGATAGTTTTTGGCAAATTGGTCATGAGGTTTCATCAATGGAGGGGAAGAAAAAAACGTAAGATTAGTTAAAGAAAATGATCTAAATATACATTGATTAGACAAAAAAAGCTATAAGTAAAAGAAAAGTCCATCTTCCTCAGCCTTATGACGAGAAAAGAACGGCCCTACTCCTGGTTCTCAAGAAAACCCTTGACCTGGCAACAATCGCGGGCCATGTGGCGCGATTTATGGTTAGAAGCGTCCCTCGATTTTCCCTATCTAGCTTTGATTGTTAGTTCTTGTGCGATCGCTACCTTTGGTTTAGTTGCCAATAGTGCAGCCGTGATTATTGGAGCGATGATTATTGCCCCTTTGATGTTGCCGATTCGTAGTCTGGCTTTTGGTGGTTTAATTGGCAGTTGGCGATTAATTCGTAAGTCAGCCTTGGCGATTTTAGTCGGTACGATTATCGCTTTAGCGATAGCTTGGTTCCTAGGATTATTGATCGGAATTTCTGAATTTGGTAGTGAAATTCAAGCCCGTTCTCAACCCAATCTTTTAGATTTAGGAGTGGCAATTACCGCAGGGGCAATCAGTGGTTATGCCAAAATAGAACCGAAAATTTCAGGTACTTTAGCGGGAACAGCGATTGCCGTGGCTTTAATGCCGCCAGTTTGCACGATTGGTTTAGGATTATCCCAAGGCAATTGGATACTAAGTTTGGGGGCAACTCTGTTATATATTACCAATTTATTAGGCATTGCTCTCGCCTGTTTGTTGGTCTTTTTGCTGGCTGGTTATTCTAGTTTTCATCGGGCGCGTAACGCTCTAATTTTGACTTCTATCCTGACAGCAGTTTTGCTAATTCCCTTAGGAATAAGTTTTGCAACTCTGGCCAATCAAGCTCGCTTAGAAAGGCTGATCAAAAAAGCTTTATTACAACGAACGATTACTTTTAAACGGGCAGAATTATTGGAATCTTCAATTAATTGGCTCAAGCAACCTCCCCGGGTGAGATTAGTAGTAAGAACCGCCGAAAGCATCACTCCCAGACAGGTAGAATTGTTGGAAGAATTTATTACTAAGGAAATGGGGCGACCTTTTCAGTTAAATGTCTTGGTTTCTAAGGTTAATGAAGTCACTTCCCCAGAATAAAGTCGAGAAAATTGGCTCAAGTAATGACAAACAAGGATTAATTCGCTATCTTAATGTTTGATATTTAATCTATAGGTAGGGTTCAGGTGAGTGGCGGCAATCGACCAGAAAGCACGGCTTATGTGCGGATAATTAAGCAATCTTGGCAAACGGGGAAATTAGAGGGGGAAGTGCGGACGGAAGAATATCAATGGCGTTTTCAATGGCATTTTCTTCAAGGCAAGTTATTAGTACAACCTTCCCTAGGTAGGGCTTTGATTTTTGAACCGTTGAATCGGTTTTTAGAACGCTACGATTATCAATTAGAACCGGGAGGAGATTATGAATTTACAGTGCGATCAAAATTGTAAAGATGGGGGATTGAATTAGAGCTTTTCTCCTCAAGATGGAGTTTAACCTAATTTGGCCTCATAAAAGGAAAACCTTATACCTCATCATTAAGATAACCGGCTATTGATCAAGAGAAATTGACGGTTTAGGGACAACCCGGCCGAGATACTAGGTTTTTATAGGAAGTTTTTTGATTTAAATCCCACTGGTTAGGCTAAAATTCAGCCATACTAAAGCGTTATCTTAACGATCAGAATTTTTAGGAATAAGGGAAATGACGCAAGAACAGAAGGTTTCAGTGGGTATTGTCGGCGCTTCCGGATATGGTGGCGTACAGTTGGTGCGTTTGCTCAAAGAACATCCCTTAGTAGAATTAGTCTATCTGGGGGGCGATAGTAGCGCCGGAAAACCCTACAGTGATTTATATCCCCATCTCGGTCATAGCATTAATCTTAATGTGGAGGCGATCGATTTAGAGATAATTGCCTCCCGTTGTCAAGTGGTTTTCTTGGGTTTACCCAATGGTTTAGCCTGCGATTTAGCCCCGCCTTTGATCGCTAAAGGGTGTAAAGTGTTGGATCTATCAGCAGATTATCGTTTTACTAGCCTAGAAACCTATAGTAAATGGTATGGCAAGGAACGTCAGGATCAAGCGATCGCATCTACGGCTGTGTACGGTTTACCGGAACTTTATCGGGAAGATATTAAAAATGCCTCTTTGATCGGTTGCCCCGGATGTTATCCTACTGCTAGTTTAATGGCGATTTCTCCCCTGTTAAGACAGGGTTTAATTCTCCCGGAAACCACGATTATTGATGCCAAATCGGGAACTTCGGGAGGGGGAAGACAAGCTAAGATTAATATGTTATTGGCAGAAGCAGATAATTCGATCGGGGCCTATAATGTAGCGGGAAAACACCGTCATACTCCTGAAATCGAGCAGATTTGCAGTGATTTAGCCGGTCATGAGGTGCGCGTCCAGTTTACTCCCCATTTAATGCCCATGGTCCGGGGTATCCTGTCCACAGTCTATGCAACTTTGCGGGATCCCAATCTGGTGCGGGATGATTTAATCACTATCTACAATGCTTTTTATCGCGCTTCTCCCTTTGTCAAAATCCTACCCGGGGGAGTCTATCCACAAACTAAATGGGCCTGTGGTACTAATTTATGTTATCTCGGTATTGAAGTGGATCCGAGAACCGATCGAGTAATTGTCATGTCGGCGATCGATAATTTAGTTAAGGGACAATCAGGACAAGCGGTACAATGTCTCAATCTCATGATGGGTTGGGAAGAATCCCTTGGTTTACCGCAAATGTGTTTTTATCCCTAAAAATTTCTGGATGCGTTTAACCGGGTACATCTCATTTTTGTAAATCTACTGAGTTGGGATTTTTAAAGGGAAACTATCTTCTAAAATTGGTGATCGCTTCCGATTTTATCACTCAATCCAAGCCTTTGGGGGGTTCTACCCCCCAAACCCCCCGTTGGGGGCGTGGCGCCGCCCCCAAACCCCCCGCGCATTAGTTTTTCGGTGGGATGCTTACACGCGATTGTTGATACATTTGTAATTATTTTAAGAGTGACTGATAATTGCTGATTGTCGGTATTTCTGCATAAGCTGAGATGCACCCCGTTTAACTACACATCCTTTGCTCAATTTCAGGAAAAACTGGCAAAATTTTGTCACTATGATTGAGATACGATGTTTACCGATTGGCAGCAAAGACAAGGAGAAAATGGCAGAAAAGTAGTCAGTTTATCGACAAAAGCGCATATAAAACCTTCCTAAATTTCCTCACCACCCAACTAAATTTGATTGTCAAGTTGATATCAACCCCTTAGAAACCTTGACTTATTCGACTGGGATCACCTAAAAAAGCTCTTGCAGGAATCGATCCTTGAGTCGCTTCTGGGAGAATTTGCCAGTGTTGATCTAAAGCTTGTAACAGTCGATCCTGCTGATTTCTGAATCCCTCGATATTGCTACTACCGGCATTCATAATTACAAACCAAACTTTACCCCTTTCTTGGGTGGGAATTTCTCCGGCTAAAGCGCTAACTTGGGCCAAAGTTCCAGTTTTAATCATCACCCCTTTGGGAATAGCGCGCCACTGCATAGTTCCTTTGGTATCCCGTCCCCCCACCGGAAATAAATCAGCTACTTTGATCGGTTGATTGGCTAATTTGCGATCCAATGCTTTCAGAATCTCAATAACTGCTCGGGGAGACAAGCGATTTTCTACACCCAATCCCGAACCATTAATTAATTGAATTTCTTCCGATCCTACCCCAGTAATTTTAGTATTAATTGCGTCCACTGCCGCCGGGCCACCGAGCAGTTCCGCTAACATTTCTGACATGACGTTATTACTATAAATATTCATCTGACGCAACAGTTCCGTTAAAGTTAAGGACTGATGACGCAACAATAATCGGGCATTTTCGGAGCGAATTTGACTGGCTCGAACCATGCCCAAAATCTTTACCTGTGGTGCTTCTGTGCCGCTAGGAAGGCTCTGAAAAGCTTTTTGGGTTTCTTTTGACCATTTCGACTGATTAAGCCCAATTTTCAGCAATTCTCCCGCTTTGAGGGGATCGGTTTGAAAATTCATGGCGAATTGACCGGTAATGATCAGATCGCCTTTGACCTGACGGATACCTAATTGATTTAAGCCATTGCCCACTGCGATCGCTTCTTCCCAGACAAAAAGAGGATCCCCTGACCCTTCAATAATTAAATCTCCCTCTAACACCCCGTTTTTTACCTCTCCCGTGCTGTAAAAACGAGTAGCAAAACGATGATCGAGGGGCCAGGTTTCCACGGCGGCGAGAGTAGTGGCGATTTTAGTTAAAGAAGCCCCCGAAGCGGGCAGATTACCCTGATGATCAGCTAAATCAGCCCATTCCGTCTCAATTAAGACCCGTTGTTGACTAGAGTTTAAACCTTTTTTAGTCAAGTCTTGCAGATAATCGGCCACGATCGCCGCTACCCGGGGATCGGGAGCGGTGGGAAGGTCAAAAATAGGCTGATTTTGCCAAGAAATTAGGGGAATATTGGCGATCGGTTGGGATTGCCCCCCCAACCAACCGAAGAGAAAGCCGATAACTGCCAAATTAAAAACTGAGAACATCTTTTCCTTAATCGCAATGATGCCTTATTGTATAGAGATGATTGGTAATTTTTAACAATTGCTCGATCAGAAAACACTAATCCTCGATCGGCCAGCTTTTGTCAAGAGCTGCCGCTCAACTTATTAAAGATTTCTATCCCACTGACTCAATGGCAGAAACGGCATTAAATCGGGCAAGAATCGCGGTAGATGCGATGGGAGGTGACTACGCTCCCAACGAGATTATCGCGGGATCGATGCGAGCTTCCGAAGAATTAGATGTAGAAGTATTATTAGTCGGCGATTCTGAACGGATTGAGGCTTATTTCCAGCATCATCCCCGTCCCAAGAATCTCACGCTCGTCCACGCAGAGGAAGTGGTGGCCATGGACGAAGAGCCGATCACCGCTATCCGTCGCAAACCGGCGGCCTCGATTAATGTGGCCATGGATTTAGTCAAACAAAATCGCGCCGATGCGGTGGTGTCCGCCGGTCACTCCGGAGCAGCCATGGCGGCGGCGTTACTACGTTTAGGTCGTTTAAAAGGAATCGATCGCCCGGCGATCGGTGCGGTGCTGCCGACGATGTTGGCGGGTAAATCGGTGATTATCCTCGATGTGGGGGCGAATGTGGACTGTAAACCCAAATATTTAGAGCAGTTTGCCCTAATGGGAACAATTTACAGTAAATACGTTATGGGGGTTGAAGAACCGAAAGTCGGTTTACTCAATATCGGCGAAGAACCCAGCAAAGGTAACGATCTCGCCCTAAAAACCTACGAATTATTAGAAAATAACCAGCAAATTCCCTTTATCGGCAATGCTGAGGGCCGGGATGTGCTATCGGGACAATTTGATGTGATCGTCTGTGATGGTTTTGTCGGTAATGTCCTGTTAAAATTTGCCGAAGCGGTGGGGGGAATTATCCTACAAATTCTCAAAGAGGAATTACCTAGAGGGATACAGGGTAAAGTCGGGACGGCTTTAATTAAACCCAATCTTAAACAGATTAAACAACGCATGGATCATGCAGAACACGGCGGTGCGCTGTTATTTGGAGTCGATGGGGTCTGTGTGATCAGTCACGGCAGTTCCCAAGCACCTTCCATTTTTAATGCCATCCGACAGGCGAAAAATGCCGTCGATAATCGCGTTTCTGAGCGCATTCAAGCCTACAATGACCACCATCATCAATTAAAAAAGTTGTCGGTGAACGGTGAAGATTAAGCTGTCATCCTTTTGCTGTTATCAGTAAACAGTAATCAGTAATCAGTGAAAAGACAGTAGGAAACTGCTATTTAATACTGCTTACCTAATACTCAAATCTGGTCACTGATCACTGATAACTGACCCACTGATCACTGATAACTGACCCACTGATAACTGATAACTGATAACTGATAACTGAAAAAGGGGGACTATTTTGAACGGATTCGGGGCAGGAGTCGCTATAACTGGATGTGGATCGGCCACACCGGAGCAATTTCTTAGTAATGAAGAACTCAGCCAAATTGTCGAGACTTCCGATGAGTGGATTAAAAGTCGTACAGGCATCGGTAAACGCCATTTAGCGGATCGATCGGTGTCTTTGAGCCAATTAGCGGCCCAAGCGGCGATTAAGGCTCTGGAAATGGCTCAGGTGTCGCCTAGGGACATCGATCTGATTCTTTTGGCTACTTCTACCCCCGATGATCTGTTCGGTAGCGCTGCCCAAGTGCAAAGTCAGATCGGGGCTAATCGGGCGATCGCTTTTGATCTCACCGCCGCCTGTTCGGGTTTTCTGGTGGGATTAGTCACCGCCACCCAGTTTATCCGTACTGGTACTTACCGCAATGTCTTGGTTATTGGGGCCGATGTTCTTTCCCGTTGGCTGGATTGGAATGATCGCGCTACCTGTGTCCTCTTTGGTGATGGGGCAGGGGCGGTTCTTTGTCAAGCAAATGATACAAAAGATAACATTCTCGGTTTTGAACTCCATAGCGACGGCAGCCAGAATAGTTCTCTCAATCTCGCCTACGAGGGGGAGGAATTGCCCCTTAAGGAGGGGGTAAGGGTTCAAAAAGGAACCTATAAGCCCCTAAGCATGAACGGACGGGAAGTCTATCGTTTTGCCGTGGCGAAAGTGCCAGAGGTCATCGAAAAAGCTCTCTATCGGGCTAATTTAACCACCAGTGACATCGATTGGTTAGTTCTGCACCAAGCTAATCAAAGAATTATGGACGCGGTGAGCGATCGCCTGAAACTGCCTCCGGAAAAAGTGATCAGCAATCTCAGCGAGTATGGCAACACCTCCGCGGCCTCGATTCCTCTAGCCCTCGATGAAGCTGTCAGGAGTGGTAAGGTCAAAAAAGGTGATATTATTGCTTCTTCTGGCTTTGGTGCCGGTTTAACTTGGGGTGGGATTATCTTCCGTTGGGGAGATTAATTCAGTGATCAGTGATCAGTAAACAGTGATCAGTAACCAGTAAACTAAAAACTCACATCTGATAACTGATAACTGATAACTGACCCAAACACATCTATCTATCTATTTTAAGAACTTATGAAAACAGCGTGGATATTCCCGGGACAAGGATCGATTTAGCGGAAAGCGCGCTTGGCCAAGAGAGATTAGAAAGAGCAGCAAAAATCCTCGGTTGGTCGGTCTTGGAAAAATGTCAAGGGGATGAAGAAACCCTATCTCGTACTCTTTATACCCAACCTTGTTTATTTGTGGTGGAGAGTATTTTAGCGGATTTGTTGCAAGAAAAAGGTCATTTTCCCGATCTAGTTGCCGGTCATAGTATGCGGCCAGGGTGTTTAATTTTGAGACAGGATTAAATTTAGTTCAAAACCGTTCCCGTTTGATGGATGCGGCCGAAGGTGGTAAAATGGCCGCCTTAATGAAATTTGATCGCACCAGTCTAGAGACAGTGGTTAATCAGACGGAAAATGTAGTTATTGCTAATGATAATAGTGCTGAACAAGTGGTAATTTCTGGGACTCCTGAAGCGGTCGATTTAGTATTAGGTCAAGTGAAAGTTAAGCGCGTTATGCAGTTAAAAGTATCCGGTGCTTTTCACTCTCCCTTGATGGAAAATGCTGCTAATCAATTTCAGCAGATTTTAGAATTAGTTAATTTTCGGTCTGCAAAAGTTCCTGTGATTTCTAATGTGGATCCGAGCAATCCTACCCAGGACGGGGAAGAATTAAAAAAATATCTGATCCGGCAGATGACTAGCTCGGTTCGCTGGCGAGAAATTATGTTAAAATTGCCAGATGTGGGTGTGAAAAAAGCGATCGAAGTGGGTCCGGGTAAAGTTTTAACTGGTTTAATTAAACGAACTGTTCCTGCAATTGAGTTAGAAAATATTAGTCAATTAGCCGATATATCCAATGGTAGCGACGATGCTATATTGCAGGGTTCATTAATTGGTGTTGGTTAAATTATCTGGCAACATTTTCGATGAAGTAAATTGATGGATACCTAAGTAGTTAGGTGTTAAAAACCATCAGACACTCCCCTTATCAAGGGAAGGTAGGGTTGATTCATGAATCAACCCTACCTTGAATCAACCCTACCTTGAATCAACCCTACTTATCAAGGGGAGATCGATCCCAAAATCTATCTTCAATTTAATTATAACCAGCTACCTAGTCAAATTTTTGGTTAGGTATTTTTTTAGGAAACTATCATAACTTCTACTGTTTCCCCCGCTTGTATAGTAGTTTTATTCTGGGGAATTATGGCTAAAGCATTAGTAGCTGCTAAATTAATTAAATTAGCCGAATTGTGTTGTCCGGAAGCGAGTTGAAATTGATAAACTCCCTCGATAATTTCTATTTTTCCCCAGAGATAAACTTCTCTTTCTCCCTTAGATTTGAGAGTATCACGGGTGATAACTCGCAGAAATTTGTTCTGATAATCTGTCAATCCCGATAATTTTTTAATTGCCATTTGCACAAAGCGCCAACAGGAAACTAAAGCAGAGACGGGATTACCGGGGATACCAAAGTAAATACAACCGTTAGGAAAAGTAGCAAAGGTTAAGGGTTTACCCGGTTGAATAGCAACGGTGCGAATCAGAATTTCTCCCCCTAATTCCTCTAAAATTCCCTCGATATAATCGTAATCTCCCACGGAAACACCGCCGGTGGAAAGGACGATAGCACTAGAATTAATGGCTTTTCTGATAGTTTCTCTGAGAAGTTCGGGACTATCTTTGATTATACCTAAAGGTCTGGGAATTGCCCCTAAACTGGCGACAAATGCCGTTAAAGCGTAGCGATTTGAGTCAATAATTTGACCTTTTTGGAGGGTTTCATCGGGATTAATTAATTCATCTCCCGTGGAGAAAATTGCCACTTGGGGACGGGAAAAAACTGTTAATTCGGTAGCTTGTGCCGTGGCTAAAACTGCTATTTCTGGGGAATTAATGGCAATACCAGCTTTTAATAAGGTATTTCCTGCTTGATAGAATGTGCCGCGTTGACGCACGAAAAGACCTATTTTTTCGGGAGGGATAAGAATCGCCACTCGCTCCCCTTTTTTGTCAGTATTTTCCTGCATAATAATCGTATCACTGCCGGCGGGTAACATTGCTCCTGTAAATATTCGGGCTGTTTCTCCCGGTTGAATAATTTTTTCGGGGACTTTGCCGGCGGGTATTTCGGCGATAATCTTTAAAGTAACGGGGTTTTCTGGGTTAGTGTCTTTGACATCTTCGTAGCGGACAGCATAGCCATCCATAGCAGAATTATCCCAGTAGGGAAAGTCTAAATCACTACGGATATCTTCGGCTAAAATGCGCCCAAAAGCTGCCTCTAGAGCCACTTTTTCTGTTTCCTGTTGGGGTTGAATTTGAGTTAAAATTATAGATTCTGCTTCTTTGACTGAGTACATGGATTAAACAAATGAACCGATTAGCTAGATTAAGGGTGGAAGATATAAAAGCTTGGCTCGGAAAAGTGCATTTATCGGATAGGAAGGGTCAGACTCCCTATTATATACCAGTTTTGAACCAAGTTAATCCCGAGGTTTTCGCTCTCCAGATTCACTGTCTTGAGGGGGAGATTTTATCCCTGGGAGATGAAACTTTAACTTTTCCTTTGATGAGTGTGATTAAACCTTTTTTGTTATTATATCTTTTAACTCATTTGGGGGAAGATGCTGTTTTTAGGCGCGTGGGAAAACAAGCTTCTAGTTATCCTTTTAATTCTTTAACTCAACTGCAAGAGGATCGCGGTTTTCCCCGTAATCCTCTGATTAACAGTGGTGCGATCGCATTGGCGGATTTATTAGCAGGAGAAACGCCGGAATCTCGCTGTGAAAATTTGCTTTTATGGTTAAATGAAATGGGTAATTGTCAATTATTTTTAGATCGATCTGTGCTTGAATCTGTTCACTCTTATCCTAATGAACACAATCAAGCTTTAAGCTTAGAATTAGAAAAAAATGGTTATATCAGTCATCGTTATTTAGCTCTAGAAACCTACAATCGAATCTGTTGTTTATCTGGGAAAATTGCCGATCTTGCTAATTTAGGTAAGTTAATTTTAGCTTCTTCTTTTGCCGAAATTATTCTAGAAATTATGGTGGTGATTCGGTAGTAGTGATAGCGGCTTAATCCTTTGCCAGCTGTGCATTGTAGTCATGGATAAAATACCAAACAGCTCCAACGTGATTCTCCATTTTTTTAGAGAAAGATAGACT
>SFAU01000278.1 GCA_007096045.1 Microcystis novacekii Mn_MB_F_20050700_S1
TTACATGGAATCTATCGGCGACTACCTCGGCCGATGGCATCAATTCTTTCACCAGATTTTTATAGGACAACCAAAGATCTATGCTCACTTCTTCAATTGGCTCTAACACCTCTTTTCCCAAGCCTGTAAGCGTTTTCCTCAACTCAAGAGTGTGTTCGCTTCTCTAGAATAGCTATTAGTTTTCCCGCATCTAAATTTACTAAAACCGCACAGTAATTTTTTTGTCCTTTGACTAGAGCGATTTCATCAATTCCTAGTTTTTTTAATTTCGATAAATCTGGCTCTGTAATTTCTTCAGCGATGTCCTCTAGCATTCTTTGAATCTCTTCTTCCGTTACGTCATTTCTTCGGCTAACATTTAAAATATCTCCTTCTTTTAATTGTTCGAGTATATTCTCGGCTAGTCTTTTCGTATAGGTTCGTTTACTGGCGACAAAATCTAACTCTTCGCTAAAGGGTTTTCGACAATAATTATTGCACTTAAATTGACGACGATTAACTTGTAGGTACACTGGTTGTCCTGATATTGGTAAATCTTTGACTAAATGTCGATGATTTTGGTGTAGTTTATCGCTCTCTAATCGACAACGAGGACAGGTTGCTTTTTTATTTTTCGATTCGACTGGTCAGACTATACCGATATTTTCTAGGTGTCGATAGCCTTGAATAGAGGTTCCTTCTGGGTTCAAAAATTTGTCAAGTATCATAAGTAAAATACTCTGGTTTTTGGCTATTATATCAAATCTTAACTCAATTTTCTATCTTTTGGCATTAAACCGTTTGTGTCTCAAGTCTTTTCCTGTATAGATTTCAGTTATTTTTGAGCGTAGATACTCTCATCGAATTTTATTTTTAAGTTAATTATTCGCATAACAATTACCGAAGAGCCGCTATCGCTAACTAACAGAAACCCGAAATTTGAGTTTTTATGAGAAAAAAAGTTAGCGATTACTTGTCAACCAAGGGTTTCAGAATCTAGATTCGGTCAGGGATTTCCGAAAGTCCCAGATCTCTTAAAGCATCGAGAGATTCAAATGTCGGCTCTTCTCGTTGGGTGCATCTCAATTAGGGAGAATAATATAGCGAATGACTGTTCCTAGTAAAGCTATTCCCAAGATGCCGATTAACTTCCAAATCTGTCCTTTCTGAGAGCCTTTTAATTCTTTTGTATCTTCTTTTACCCCTTCAATATCTTTTTCTAAACTATCGACTTTTTCCTCTAATCTCGCCTGTACTATTTTAATATCCATAACATCTTTTTGCAGATTATCTAACTTCTGATTAATTGAAACTAAAATTTCTTTGAGGTCTTGTTCAAGAGTAACCGACATCTGATGATTCTCTTAATAATGATAGTTATCAGTATTATTGTCTATCTTGTCTCAAGTGCTTGCCAAACATCGCACCTCATTTTCCCTTCCTGCATTCGCTACCATTATCTCCACTAATCCCTAATCCAATAATTCCTGATTTTCCTTTAAAATTCTGGGTTAATCGCCTTAATCTAGCTGACGGCTGACTAGAGACCACTGACTCCTAACAACAATTTAAGCCAATCCTTTCTCAGCTAACCATTGAGGATTATATAAACGAGATTGATAACGGGCCCCACCATCACAAAGAACAGTAACAATAGTGTGGCCTGGTCCCATTTGTTTAGCTAAAGCCACGGCTGCGCCGACGTTAATACCCACAGAACCCCCCATAAATAAACCATCTTTTTGTAATAGTTGATAAACAACTTTAATGGCAGTGGGATCATCAATTTGAATGGCATCATCTATGGGTACGCCTTCCATATTAGCCGTAATACGACTATTGCCAATCCCTTCAGTAATTGAACTACCTTCCAAGGTAATTGTCCCGGTTTTCACATAACTATATAAACCACTACCCATCGGATCCGCCACCAGGCAACGCACCTGCGGATTTTGGTCTTTTAAAAACATCGCCACCCCCGCGTAGGTTCCCCCGGTTCCCGTGGCCGCCACCCAAGCATCAATTTTACCGTCGGTTTGTTCCCAGATTTCCCGGCCGGTGGTTTCGTAGTGAGCGCGACGATTAGCCAGATTATCGAATTGATTAGCCCAGATAGCATTTTCCATCTCGCTGGCCAATCTCCCCGATAATTTAACGTAATTATTGGCATCTCGGTAGGGAACGGCGGGAACAGTACGCACTTCCGCGCCAAGGGTTCTTAATAGGTCGATTTTCTCTTGGGATTGGGTATCGGGAATGATAATCAGGCACTTATAACCTTTAGCATTGCAGATATGGGCCAAACCGATGCCAGTATTGCCGGCGGTTCCTTCGACAACGGTTCCCCCCGGTTGGAGAGTACCGGCTTTTTCCGCTTCTTGGATAATATATAAAGCGGCCCGATCCTTGACTGAACCACCGGGGTTAAGAAATTCGGCCTTAGCGAGAATCTCGCAGCCAGTTTCCTCGCTAAAACTATTGAGACGAATTAGGGGAGTATTACCCACCGCATCGACGAAACCATTTTTAATATCCATAATCTGTTATTTTTCGTGCTGTTCGTAAGCTGAGACGGTTTTTTGTACTAAGGGATGACGCACCACATCGGCCCGCGATAGGTAAGAAAAAGCGATCCCTTCTACTGATTTTAGGATTTTTTGAGCGGCAATTAACCCCGATTCCTGTCTCACGGTTCGCTCAAATTCAGTGCCTCTAGCCTAATAAATCGTCTCAAGTGTAATCTGGGTAAGCAGTTGAGAGATTAGAGAGGCATTCTACCTTGAGAGGAACTGAATCAGAAAGAGCCGACGACCCGCCAGTGATCATCCATTGGCTTAAACAACTGGAGATTGAAAAATTAATTCACCAAGAGTTCCCATCCCCTCATGGCAACCGACAAGGATTAAGCTACGGTCAACTAGCAGTCTTATTATTAACCTACATGATTAGCCAAGCTGATCATCGACTCTGTGCTGTGGAAGCGTGGGTAGCATTCCATCATCGAACCTTGGAGTGGGCAACCGGCTGGAAAATTAGCCGAAAAGATGCCACTGATGACCGCTTGGCCGACTTATTAAAACTTTTGGGTTGTGAGGAACATCAAGCCATTGAAACCATCGAAATCAAGTTAGGACAACATCTGATTTGCGACTAGGAATTACCCACTGACCAAGCCCGTAGTGATAGTTTGACTAATCCTTGCTTAAGACCTACTTTGCTGATGGCTTGAATTGTGTAAACTAAGAGATTTCTTCCTTTTTTTGGCTCCTTATAGCCAGGGATTTTAGGTTTGACCAGAAATTGATCGGGGTGACTTTCTGTCTTTTTCATCAGAGAGGCCATCTAATTATAGGTCAAATAGCACAAATGTTGAATCCCGCAACAAAACTTAACATTTACAGACAAAAAGCTCCTATCTCGCCAATATTTGTTAACATTCCATGACTTTATTCATCCAGTGCACAAAGCTGATTTCTTGAGACATACAAGCTTGAAGATAGCGCAGTTTATCAATTAGCTTTTCTCCAAATTCTTTCGGAATTTCTACTAATTTTAAGATCGGGTAAACAATCAATGACGCATAGATTTGAATGCCAATTCCATTCACATTTTTTGTGATAAGCTCGTCTAACTTTAGGTGCATTTTTAGGAATTTCCAGAAGATTTCTATGGACTAGCGTTTTCGATAGGCTTCTGCGATTTCCGTTTGAGTTAATGCCTCTTCTCCACTCAAAGGAAGATTGCTAACCAAACGATACTCTTTTCGACTTTCTAAACTACAAAAGTTAACAACTCTGTATTCTCCTGCTTCCTCTTCCGTGCCGACTTTAAATAATTCAGAACCTTCAATAAAACTCATAGTATAGTTTTGATTGATTCGCAAAATAAAATATTTGTTTTCTCGAGCCATTTGCGCCATAAACTCTAGGCTGGCAAATCCTCGATCCATTATGGCTAGTGCTTTAGCGGGCAAGCTTGCTACTAACTCTGTACCGAAATTAATATCGTGCTTTTTGCCAAAGGTGACAATATTATCCGTTGTTACTTCTGAAGCCAAGTCTAGACCACTAATTAATTTTACTTCGTTAAAACCTTGGTTCCAGAGTAATTTACTGGTTAAGGTAATAATGGTAGCATTGATCGGAACAAAACAGCTCTCATCCGTTGGCTTTTGGCGATTTACTTGCTCAATTAAGTTTTCATAAATCTCCAGGAAAGGACGTTGAATTCTTTGCTTACTTGCTTTCGAGAAAGTCGAGATATCCATTTGTCGAGCGGGGAAATTTAGTCGATAACATAAATCTCTCATGCTAGTCGGGCTCTGATCTAAAACAAATCCCAGTCAACACTCTACAAAAAATCGAGTATTGAGGACAGGGTAATCATTTTTTTCCAGTGGAGACAAAAGGTATTTGACAATTCTCGAGAATGAATGTACCATAAAACTCAATAGAAACTACACAAAATGTACTTCAATTATACTCGACTTTGAAATGTTTTTTTTGACTTTTTTAAACATTCAACACTTGTGCCCCCAGAGCAGATCGATAAGGAATCCCTACTTAACTTTGGCTATAGCAAAGACCGCCGCCCTGACTTAGTTCAATATCGTCAAATGTTAGCGACTTTAGACCCGAATGGCCTGCCTTTATTGGGAGCGACTTTACCCGGTCAAGGAACGGACGAATCCCATTATCTTCCTACTTGGAAACATCTGGCAGAAATTATTGGGCACAAAAACTTTTTATTCCTAGCTGATTACGGCAAAAAAGCGCCCTTCTCCCTTTATCAGTTTTTCGAGGCTTTCTAGAAACTCTCTACCTCACATCTGATATTTGTAGAGGGTAAGGGAATATGATCACCATATTCATAAGCTGTTTCTAGCCAAAGTTG
>SFAU01000279.1 GCA_007096045.1 Microcystis novacekii Mn_MB_F_20050700_S1
ACCCTTGCGGAGGCGGTCGGTTGGGGGTCGTTCAGTTAAATCTGTTCGATCTAGTCAAGAGCCTATGAACCAAGAATCCCCCGCTACACCGCGCGAGCGGTTAGCGGGGGAGAGTCAAAAAGTAGGTTTATTGAGGAAGTGGAGGGAATCATCATCCTATGGCGATAATGACAAAATCATTTAGACAAAGACTGGCAGAGATTTTCGGGTTTGACCTGCGATCGCTGGCTTTATTTCGCATTGCCTTGGCGTTAGTGGTTTTAGTAGATTTATCGGTTCGTTTTAGCCAAGTAACTGCCCATTACAGCGAATTAGGGGTTTTACCACTAGGAAGCTTATCGAAAGTCTCTGCTAGTCCTTTTTACTGGTCGATTTTTGCTCTCAGTGACTCGGTACTGGTGCAGAGTATCCTGTTTATTGTCGCTATAGCGATCGCATTATTGCTTTTAATTGGCTATCATACCCGTTTAGCCACGATCGCCACTTGGGCGCTAATCATCTCTTTACATCATCGCAACCCCCTGTTACTATTTGCCGCCGATGACACAATCCGGGCAGTATTATTCTGGGCGATGTTTTTACCCCTGGGGGCCTGTTATTCCGTGGAAAGTGCCTTAAACACCAATCCCAACCCCTTACCCAAGCGTGTGGTTTCGGCTGCCACGGTAGCTTTTATGATCCAGGTGTGTTACATCTATATGTGGTCAGTGGTCTTTAAACTCAAAAGTGAGACTTGGTGGCCTGACGGTACAGCCGTTTATTACTCTCTTAGTTACGATCAATACGCTACCGCTTTGGGGAGTTTTCTTCTAACTTTGCCGCAGCAATTCCTCAAATTCCTGACAATTTCAGCCCTAGGCTTTGAATGGTTCGGTCCGCTATTGATGTTTGTTCCCTTTCGCAATAGTTTATTCAAAATAATCGCCGTAGTTTCCTTTATTTTCTTGCATACGGTTTTTGCACTGATTCTACATTTAGGGGTTTTCCCTTTCTTGAGTGTTACCTATTGGTTGCCGATCATCCCTAGCTTAGTCTGGGATTGGGGACAAAAACGGATAATAAACCCAGAAAGAGAAGGTTTAAGGATTAATTATGATCGAGATTGTGGATTTTGCAAAAAAGTTGTTCATCTTCTCCGCACTTTTCTCATTTTACCCGGCACTCCCCTGTTAGTCGCTCAGGATAACCCCTCAATATACGAGGATATGGTGGCCGAAAATTCTTGGGTAGTGGAAGATTGGCAGGGAAAACGTCGGTTTAAATGGTCAGCATTGGTTTATATTGTCAGTCTTTCGCCAATTTTCTGGTTTTTAGCACCAATTTTGCGTTTACCGCCCCTCATGACCCTGGGAACGAGAATTTATGAGTGGATTGCCTCCCATCGTCGTTTTATGGGCAATTTCACTAAACCTCTCAAGTTTCGTCCCCTGACGATTAAATCCTCTTTACCTTTAAATATTTTGGTAATTTTCTTCTTCTTGTTGACCAGTATCTGGAATTTACGCAGTTTTGTCCGGCAATCGGTCGATAGAGGCGATTTAAATACACCTTTAATTCAATCCCTCGATCGCTTGCTCACCCGTCGTACTTTTAATACAATTGATATTCTGGCCAGAGTTACCCGTTTAGACCAATATTGGACTATTTTCTCCCCTAGTCCGCCCCGGGATGATGCTTGGTTTGTGGCAGTTAGTCAATTAGCCGATGGTTCCACGGTAGATATATTTAGAGAAGGACAGCCGGTAATTTGGGATAAACCGACGGATAGCGATCGCAATCGTTTGTATAAAACCATGCAGTGGCGGGTATATTTTATTAATCTTAATCGAGCTATCGGTCGGTCAGTTTATGGAGAGTTTGGTCAGTATCTCTGTCAAAACTGGAATCAGCAGCACGGTAGTGATCAACAGATTAAATCCCTGCAACTTTATATTATGCGGGAAAGGACTGTCCCCCCCGGAGAAAAACAAGGAATCGAAAAAGAACTACTCTGGCAGCAAAACTGTCTTTAATCAGTTATCAGTTATCAGTTATCAGTTATCAGTCATCAGTCATCAGTTATCAGTTATCAGTTATTAGCCAGATAAAAGTTATCTTGTCATCTTTGTCAGAAAAATGGCTAATTAATGCAACAAAAAATAACTAAAAATGGACAACTGATAGCTGATTGCCGATTGCTTATTTTTCCCTTTCCAACTAACCTAACTACCGCTCAACTTTAAACATCGCTAGAACCGCTCTGGAGAGTAGCGAGGGATTTTTCAAAATTCATTCTCTGTTCAGCATTGCGGAGAAAGTAACCACTCATCATTGCCGAGGCCAATAACCGGCCTAGATGTTCGCGACTGGTACTGATAGTGACACCGAAATGTTCGGAAGGAAGGTTGCCCAAAAGTCCGATAATGTTGCGTTCCATCACTTGAAAAACCTCTTGGGACTCGGGTTTCGAGAGTTGGGCGATTGTTTCTGGACTTAAGGTCTGGACATACTGCCACAAACTCTCGGAAAATTCACTATCGGTACCGAATAAATTGTGAGGGCGATCGTTTTCTCTGTACACCTTTGATCTCCTTAACTCAATTTTTTTATAAACTATCCTTTTGGTTCTTCCAATTTAACAGTTTTTTGAGACAGTGGGAGTCGGTAGAACCGAACCTGAAGGCCATGGTCATCCCAAGCAGAAAATCCATCTCCGGCACAAATCAAAAACTGCCACGAAAAGCAGATAACCGATCACTGTTCACTGATAACTTTTATTTACCCATACCTAAATGCTGGGCCTTTTGATAGACTTTCCCCTCCGTCAGCAGCGAGGGAGCAATAACCACTTCCACCTGTTGCATTTCCTTTAAGTTCTTAGCACCTAAAGTTCCCATACTGGTTTTCAGCGCCCCTAGGAGATTATGAGTACCATCATCCAATTTTGCCGGTCCTACGAGGATTTCGGCAATAGTTCCCGTACTGCCCACACTAATCCGGGTTCCACGAGGCAAAACCCGACTAGGTGTGGCCATACCCCAGTGAAAACCGCGGCCAGGCGCTTCCACAGACCGGGCAATGGGAGAACCAATCATCACCGCATCGGCGCCACAGGCGATACATTTGCAGATATCACCGCCAGTAATAATGCCGCCATCGGCAATAACGGGGACGTATTTACCGGTTTCTTGGAAAAAATCGTCCCTAGCGGCGGCACAATCGGCCACAGCAGTGGCTTGGGGAACTCCCACCCCTAAAACGCCGCGAGAAGTACAGGCAGCCCCCGGACCGATACCGACTAAAACCCCGGCTGCCCCGGTTTTCATCAGGTTAAGGGCGACTTCGTAGGTGACGCAGTTACCCAAAACCACGGGAATGGGCATTTCTTGGCACAGTTGCACTAAATCGAGGGGGGTGATAGCTTCCGGGGATAAATGGGCAGTGGAAACAACGGTTGCTTGGACAAAGAGAATATCGGCCGCTGCTTGGGCAACAATAGCACCGTATTTGACGGCACCGGCAGGGGTGAGGCTAACTGCAGCAATACCGCCTTTTTCTTGAATTTCTTGGATACGAAGCTCGATTAGTTGCGGTTTAATCGGTTCTGCGTAGAGTTCCTGCATTAAACCAACGAATTCTGCTTTGCCGACTGCGGTAATGCGATCGAGAATTGGGTTAGGATCCTCATAACGGGTTTGAATACCTTCGAGGTTTAGTACCCCTAGCGCCCCCAACTCGGAGAGAAGGACGGCCATTTTAGTATCCACCACCCCATCCATAGCGCTGGCGATAATCGGGATTTCCCGCTCGATATTGCCGAGAGACCAACGGGTATCGGCTAAACTAGGATCGAGGGTTCGCACTCCGGGTACAAGTGCGATTTCATCGATACCGTAAGCTCTACGGGCTGTTTTGCCCCGACCAATAATTGTATCCACGTTTCTATATTATTTCAGACCTATTTAGCCTAGACTAGCAAATTTCGCGCCATCTCGAAAAGCTTTTCGGTATTATGACTGACTAGGCTCTGGGAAAATAATCGCCGCAGTCGATCGCTTGTTCGGTGTTGGCGATCTTGGGTTGTACACTACATTTGAGGCGATAATCGTTGGTAAAGTGACGGCAGTGGGAGCAAGTTCAAGGGGTGACAGAGCGACTAAAAGGCTTGCTGGATAAAGCGCATAGCCGTTAGACCTCTAGAAAAATCTTGGTGTTTTCCAGGGTTGAGTCGAATCAAAGAAAAAGCGAGTTCCGAGTACGCATCCATCGACTCGATAATAAATGGGGTAATCCTTTCTCATGCAGCCCCATTAACTTTCTCAATTTATTAAGCTCGTCCTTTTAAGTTACTAAATTCATCTAAGCTTATTCGTTCTGGTGCTTCCCACTCTTCCTTTTCTAGTTCTTTAGCCAAGGGATTAAACATTAACTCAACTTCTTCCCATCCTCACCCTTCTTCTCGACTTATTTCTTCGATACTAGAATTTTTTACTCTCTCATAAATCATCGATTCATAGCGGATTGTCTGAGGCGGTCTTAATCTCATAAAACTCAATCTTTCGCTCCTATACTTTTGGCACTTTTGACAATCAAACTGGCGGCGTGGTACTTCTAAATATAACCGACTGCCTAATCTTGATAAATCTCTGACTAGATTGTACTCTGTCTGATTGATTCTGTCCAAGGTTTGATGGCAATTCGGGCATTCAATTGTTTCATTTAAAAGAGCCAGCTTTAGGAAAATTGTCTGAGCAATTTTTTGATAATTGACCACTGTTACATTTGGTAAATCGAGGAGTTGAGCAAAATTTATCCCCATAACCCACCTCCTGTTCTGTGTTACTATTATACCATCCTCACACAGACCACTAGAAAAGCCGGCGAGCTTTTGTCGAACCCTCAGTCGAACCGCCGAACGGTCTTCACCTGACATTTATGATAAAGTATACTAGGCTAAAAGGATAATATTGAGGCGGTAGCCCCCTAGCATGGTTTTTTGGAAAAGATTGTTTAATAGCTCGGAAGTCACTGCATTACCTGACTATTCGGGAGACTTGGTAGAGGTTGCCCAGAATGACCTCGGACAAACGCAAGTGTTTTTTAGTACCGATCGAGAGCTAGATCTCTATGAGTTAGAAGAACTTTGTGACTCGGTGGGTTGGGCCCGTCGTCCTTTACGCAAAGTTAAAAAGGCGATCGAATGTAGTTTTTTGGTAGTGTCGATGTGGGAAGTGCGAGGTAATCGCCGTCGTTTAGTGGGTTTTGCTCGTGCCACTTCCGATCACGCTTTTAATGCTACGGTCTGGGATGTGGTTGTTCATCCTCACTATCAAAGTAAGGGTTTTGGTAAAGCATTAATGAAATTTATGATCAGGAAGTTGCGGGGTGAGGACATCAGTAATATAACTCTTTTCGCCGATCCGCAGGTGGTGGATTTCTATCGTCGTCTCGGTTTTGTTCTCGATCCCGAAGGCATCAAAGGGATGTTTTGGTATCCCGATTAAGAATGCGGCTCTTAGGCTATACTAAAAAAGGAGTTTACTTCGGGATGTAGCGCAGCTTGGTAGCGCGCCTGCTTTGGGAGCAGGATGCCGCAGGTTCAAATCCTGTCATCCCGACTTGAGAGAAAATTCTTCAAATCTTAACTTTGTCTCCTTTCTGGTTGACAGAAAAGGCTGCCTTCTTTTATTCGCCAACTCAGGGGAATTACCAAACCCCCCGATGTCGGGGGACAGGGGTAGGGTTGATTCATGAATCAACCCTACAAAGCACGACGTTTTGAAAAATTTTCAGCTATTTATTCCGAGAAATCGCCTAAAAACTTTGCCAGATAAGGATTTGAGAGAATGAAACGACCCCCTGCAGGGGGCAGGGGAGATTCGGCTAATCTAAGAATAAGATGATTATTCTTCTTCGTAATCCTCCTCGAAATCGTCCTCCTCCCCTTCCTCATCGACTTCTGACCAGCTGTCGCTGATGGGTTGGCGACTGAAGCGACTGCTGCCGCGGGAGGAGAGGAAAGCCATTTCTTCATCCTCTAAATCGACCACATCACCCTCAGCGTAGGCGCGAGCGGTTTGATCGTCAAGAATCATATCGCTATCGTCACTACTATCGCCGAAACCGGGACGAGGGGGGAAACCGGGACTGCTGGGGGCAGCGTAATAACCACGATTGTTGTTGTAGTTATATTCCTCCTCTGGGGGGGGGTAATCGCTGATCCCCGCCATGTTTTCGTGGGCATTGAAGCCAGTACCCGCCGGAATCAGACGACCGATAATCACGTTTTCCTTGAGACCCCGTAACCAGTCGGACTTGCCTTCAATCGCCGCTTCCGTGAGGACGCGGGTAGTTTCTTGGAAGGAGGCGGCACTGATAAAGCTATCGGTATTCAAGGAAGCTTTCGTGATCCCCAGTAGTACAGGCGTATATTTAGCCGCCGCCCCGCCGGTGATTGACATGGCTTCGTTTACCGTCTCCACCTGTCGCAGTTCCAACAATTCCCCGGGTAACATACTGGTATCGCCACCGTCATCGATCCGCACCTTAGAGGTCATCTGACGCACGATCACTTCAATATGTTTATCAGCAATATCGATCCCCTGGGATTGATATACCGACTGTACCTGATCGACTAGGAACATCTGGGTTTTTTCCAAAGCTTTCAGGGCTGCCTCGTAACTGCCCAAGCTATCCACATAATAATTAAAGAACACCTCTAAAATCTCGTGGGGATTAGCCTGACCATCGGTTAACGCCTGACCCGCATCGATACGCTGATTATCGCTCACCAGGGGGTTTTGACTGCCTAAAAGCGGATATTCACTGATTGTGCCGTCATCCTCGACCACCTTAATATCGACAATCTCAGAATCTTGGTACTCCACTTGACAAACTCCCGGTTTGCGTGCTAAGACACAAGCCTCTTTCGGTTTGCGGGCTTCGAGCAGTTCTTCGATTCTCGGTAGGCCTTGAATGATATCCCCAGTTTTCGAGCGCTCAAACACCAACAGCACCAAATTATCGCCCCGTTGGACCAAATCCCCCTCATCGATGTGCAGAATCGCCCCCGCCGATACTCGGTAGGGTCGGGCGCTACGCAGACGGATTTCGTAGCCAGTGGCGGTTTTGTCAACGGCCAGCACTTGACCGGAATTGGGAGCTAAAACTCCAGCAGCGATTTCAGCTTCGGCGATTACCAGATCCCCAGCTTTGACGGTGGGAGCAACAGCGAACGGGAGAATAAACTCGTCACGGTCACTGACAATTAAAAGACGGCGTACCGCTTCGCTACCCTTGCGAATCCCGCGAATTTCTCCAGCTTCCTTGCACTGGATTTCGGTGCGGGCCACCACTGCCCCCGGTGGAATTTCATCGCCATCTTGGACGAGAACGCGAGTATGAGTATTACCCCCTAAAGGATCACTATCACTATCTCGACGCAGCACCAGAGATTCGAGAATGACTAGCTGTAAACGTTGACAATCGCTGTCCTCGCACCGCTTCGCGGCTCCCTGCGGGATCGGTTCTAACTCGATATCGGCCGTCAGATGGGAGACTGTTTCCGATTCTTCGCTAGAAATTTCTAGGACTAACTGGGTGCTGATCAGTTGACAACCTTCGACGGATTTCACTCTTTCCCCGTCCTTAAAGAAGATGCGCTGCACCGATCGCAGTTCGATATGTCGTCCTCCTTCTTGGTTAGCGGAACCTTGGGTGGGAGAAGTGGATTGGTCTTCTACGGCGAACTCCTGTACTGGTCGCAGTAGTAATCCCAAACCCTCGTTAGTTTCCACCCATTCCGCTTGCCGTAACTCCTCGATCGTCACTTCAGGAGTCAACTGTGTCCCGGGGTAAATTAACTGTTCTTGGGCAATTCCGGAGGATTCCGGTTCGAGATCCATAAATAACAGCCCCGGTTTGACAATAATCTCCCGGAGGATGTCATTTTTCTGGATCACTTCCACCACACCGCTAGAGTTGCAGAAGATGTCTTTAACCACTTCTTCCCCCGCTTCCACATACTGCCCATCTTCCACCTGTAAGAGGGAGATATCTTTATTGACTTCGTGGGTTTCTTCGGGAATCCAGAGGATCGTGCCGCCTTTGGTGATTTCATAACCCTGTTTGCGGCTGCCTTTGGAGACTTCGATATCGACGTATTTAATCATGCCGCCAGTGTGGGTTTGATAGCGATCATCGATTAACTCGGCGACAATGGCATGATTCTGTACTTTCGTCCCCGGAGTAGTTTTCAGCAGGAAGCGTTGACCATCGACCGTATGAATAATAAATTGTTCCCGACCGGCACTACTTTCTACTTTTACTTCGGCCTGATCCAAAGACACGGAAGCGGTGACGATATCGATTTCCCGGCTATTGGGGGCTAAACGCACCAAACCGCCGTTAGTGGATACTAACTTAGTTTCCGCTAGAACATCCCCCACTTGTACTTGATCGCCGTTACTGACCACGGGTTCGGCCCCTGGGGGCAAGTTATACACTTCTCCAGAGAGAATCCATAGTAATCCCCCCCGTTGGGCGATGCGGGTGGTGTTGCCTTGGCGATCGGTTTTTTCCTCTGGGACTAATTGGGAGAATAGTACCTCGCCCGCTAAGTCACTGGTTACGTCTTTTGTGGCTTTTTCCGTGGATTTTTGGACTTTATCGGAGGTAATTTCCGCTAGTAACTGTTCCTCGCTTACCGTTGCGCCATCGGTGACGAATAGGAGCGACCCCGGAGTTAAAGAGTAGGTGACGGTTTCTTTAGTTTTATCCTTGGGTGTTAATTTAATTTCCCCCGGGGCCTCCACTTGATCCCGTTCATCCCCGTGGCGAGTTCGCACGTTACGGATACTTAACCCCGGCAGAAAACGCACGGTTCCCTCGAAGGGACTCCGCACTTGCCGGGCCACTTCTCCGGTAAATACGCCCCCGGTGTGGAAGGTACGCATGGTTAACTGAGTCCCCGGTTCCCCGATCGATTGGGCGGCAATAATCCCCACTGCTTCCCCCATATCCACCGGATGACCGTGGGCCAGACTCCAACCGTAACAGGTTTGACAAACCGAGCGGGCCGCTTCACAGGTTAAGGGGCTGCGGACTTTAATTTTATCGACGAGGTTGCCCAGTTTTTCCGCCGTTTCGTCATCGATAATCTGGTTGCGGGTGGCGATCACTTCTCCCTTGACCACCACATCTTCAGCCAAGGAACGACCTAATAGGCGATCGCTTAAGGGAATTAACACGCGATCGCCATCGGTCATGGCGGTTAATTCGATGTAACGATTGGTGCCACAATCTGCCTCGCGGACGATGACATCTTGGGACACATCCACTAGACGACGGGTCAGATAACCAGAATCTGCCGTCCGTAGGGCTGTATCAACTAAACCTTTGCGCGCCCCGTAGGAGGAAATAACGTATTCGGTAACGGTCAATCCTTCCCGGAAGTTAGTCTTAATCGGGAGGTCAATAATTTCCCCCTGGGGATTAGCCATTAATCCCCGCATTCCCACTAACTGACGCACTTGACTCATATTACCCCGCGCCCCAGAGAAAGCCATCATATAGACGGAGTTGAGGGGATCGGTCACTTGGAAGTTGCGAATCACTTCATCTTTAAGTGATTCAGAAGTACTATTCCAAGTGTCAATTACTTTTTGGAAGCGTTCCACTTCGGTGATTTCCCCGCGCACATAACGCTGTTCGGTTTGCCGGATTTCCTGTTCGGCACTTTCGATCATCTGTCGTTTAGCCGGCGGTACGGTTAAATCATCCACACTAATGGAAACCCCTGCCTTGGTAGCGAAACGAAAACCGAGGTTTTTCAATTCATCGGCCATTTGTGAACAGCGCGCCGAACCGTAGTTTTGATAGGCCCAAGCGATCAGTTTTTTCAGTTTTCCTTTGTCAACAGTTTGGTTATAAAACATCTCGATCCCAGTAACAAGTAAACAGCTATTAGCTATCAGCATTCAGCATTCAGCATTCAGTTAGAAAAGGGAACAGGGAATAGGGAATAGGGAACGGGGAATAGGCAAATTTTTACTTTACTGTCCTTTTTTTGGCTTTTTCCTGGAAAATTCTCTCCTGTCTCCTGACTCCTGACTTCTCACTGATTACTGATTACTGCTCACTGATAACTGAAATTACACTTCCGATTCTTCTTCCTCAAAGTCTTCCGTGGTTAAAGATTCGTAGGTGGGGCGAGAGGGGGCGCGACGACCGACATCGACCATCAGATCCACCTCTACATCGCGGGAAGTACCATCGGGGGCATTTTCCACCTTGTGAACGGCGATATCGAGGCCGAGGGATTGCAATTCTCGCATCAAAACCTTAAAGGATTCTGGCGTGCCTGGGCGGGGAATCGGCTTGCCTTTTACGATCGCATTTAAAGCCTCATTCCGTCCTTGCATATCATCGGATTTCACCGTTAGCAATTCCTGCAAGATATAGGATGCCCCGTAGGCCTCCAGGGCCCAGACTTCCATTTCTCCGAAGCGTTGACCCCCCTGTTGAGCTTTACCGCCCAAGGGTTGCTGAGTAACCAAGGAGTAGGGACCGGTAGAACGGGCGTGAATCTTATCATCAACCAGGTGAACCAGTTTTAACATATAGGCCATACCGACGGTAACGGGACGGTCAAAGGGTTCGCCGGTGCGACCATCGTAAACCGTGACTTTACCTGCGTGTTCTTCCTTGAACACCCAATCGCGATTGGGTTTTTTCGAGGCATTTTCTAGCAATCCGTGGACGGTTAAACGGCTGGCTTCTTCCCCATACATTTCATCAAAGGGAGTAATCTTAAAGCGCACGCCCAGATTTTCGCCGGCCCAACCCAGTAAACATTCAAACACCTGACCGACGTTCATGCGACTGGGAACCCCTAGGGGATTGAGAACGATATCGACGGGACGACCATCGGGGAGGTAGGGCATATCTTCTAGGGGCAGAATCCGAGAAATAATCCCTTTATTGCCGTGACGACCCGCCATTTTATCGCCCACTTGGATTTTGCGTTTTTGGGCAACGTAAACCCGTACCACCATATTGGCCCCGGGGGGTAATTCATCTCCCTGTTCGCGGGTAAATACCCGCACATCCACTACCCGGCCTTTTTCGCCGTTGGGGACGCGGAGGGAGTTATCCCGTACATCCCGGGCCTTTTCGCCGAAAATTGCCCGCAGTAGTTTTTCTTCGGGGGGTTGGTCTGATTCGCCTTTCGGGGTGACTTTCCCCACGAGGATATCGCTGGCTTCTACCCAGGCCCCGATGCGAATAATGCCGCGTTCATCGAGGTTTCGCAGGGCATCTTCACCGACGTTGGGAATTTCCCTGGTGATTTCCTCTGGTCCGAGTTTAGTTTGACGAGCTTCGATTTCGTATTTTTCAATGTGGATACTGGTGTAGGTGTCTTGTGCCACCAGTCTTTCGCTGATTAAAATCGCGTCTTCGTAGTTATAGCCTTCCCAGGGCATATAGGCGACGAGGATATTCTGGCCGAGGGCGATTTCTCCTCCTTCGGTGGCGGAACCATCGGCGAGGATCTGCCCTGGCACAACTTGTTCCCCTTGATAGACTAAAGGACGCTGATTTAGGCAGGTATCTTGGTTAGAGCGTTGATATTTCTGAATTTCGTACTCTATCTCGCTCTTGCCAAAAATCTCTTTGTCTTCATCCGCCACTTTGATGCGAATCCGGTTAGCATCGACGTAGGAAACGACCCCATTGGTACGGGAAACGATGACCATGCCGGAGTCGCGAGCGGCCTGTGCTTCCAATCCCGTTCCCACAAGGGGACGTTCGGGACGCAGCAGGGGAACCGCTTGTCGCTGCATATTAGAACCCATGAGGGCGCGGTTAGCGTCGTCGTGTTCGAGGAAGGGAATCAGGGAAGTGGCTACCGAGACAATTTGCACGGGGGAAACACAAACGTAGTCCACTTGTTCGGGGGAAGTAGTGGAGAATTCCTGGCGATAGCGCACGGGGATAGTTTCGCCGAGGATATAACCATTTTCATCGGTGGCCACGTCTCCCGGTGCGACTCTGAGATCGTCTTCTTCGTCGGCGGTGAGGTATTTAACGGGGAGATCGTAGCGGACTCGGCCATTTTCCACCACATAACAGGGGGTTTCAATAAAACCGTAGTCGTTGACGCGGGCGTAGGTGGCTAGGGACCCGATTAAACCGGCGTTGGGACCTTCTGGGGTTTCCACGGGACAGATGCGACCGTGGTGGGAGGGGTGAATGTCGCGCACGGCAAAACCAGCCCGTTCCCGGGTGAGACCGCCGGGTCCAAGGGCGGAAATGCGGCGTTTATGGGTCAATTCCGCTAGGGGGTTGGTTTGATCCATGAACTGGGAGAGTTGCGAGGAACCAAAGAATTCTTTAATCGCCGCTACTAGGGGTTTCGGGTTGACTAGGGAAGCGGGGGTGAGGCTTTGGGATTCGCTGACGGTCATCCGTTCCCGAATGATTCTTTCTAAGCGGTTTAAACCTACTCGCACTTGGTTTTGTAGCAGTTCACCCACGGAACGGACGCGACGGTTGCCGAGGTGGTCGATGTCGTCGGTGTTGCCGATGTCGAATTCGAGGTTAATTAGGTAGTTGATCGCCGCTAAGATGTCGGTGGTGGTCAGAACGCGCTGATTATCGGGGACGTTGAGGCGTAGTTTTTTGTTGAGTTTATAACGACCAACGCGGCCGAGATCGTAGCGTTTATTGTCAAAAAAGCGCGATTCGAGCAGTTGTTGTCCGCCGGTGACGGTGGGAGGTTCCCCTGGGCGTAGTTTGCGGTACAGGTCGAGGAGTGCCTCCTCTTCGGTGGGATTGCCTTCTTTGTCGAGGGTTTTTTGGTAGAATTCGGGATGGCGTAGGGAGTCAAAGATTTCGTTATCGCTCAATCCGATCGCTTTCAGGAGAACTTGAGCGGATAATTTGCGGGTTTTGTCGATTCTGACCCAGACTAAGCCGTTTTTGTCGGTTTCAAATTTTAACCAAGCTCCTCGGTTGGGAATGAGGGAAGCGGAGTAGGTACGGCGACCGTTTTTGTCGATTTCGGCTTTGTAGTAAACACCGGGGGAACGGACGATCTGATTGACGATGACTCGTTCGGCCCCGTTAATGATGAAGGTTCCCCGTTCGGTCATCAGGGGTAAATCGCCGATAAAGACTTCCTGTTCGATGTTTTCTCCCGTTTCTTTGTTGATTAAACGGGTGGGAACGTACATCTGAACGGAATAGCTGCTATCGCGTCGTTTGGCCTCATCGACGCTGTATTTGGGTTCTTTGAGTCTGTAGTCCTGGCCGAGGAAATGTAGTTCTAATTTACCTGTATAGTCGCTGATGGGGGAAAAGCTATTCAGTTCCTCGATTAGTCCTTCTTCCAAAAACCACCGAAAACTGGAGTGTTGGATTTCGATGAGGTCGGGTAAGAGGTTAAAGGTAAGATTGTTCATAGGGTTACAAGGGCTGATGACACGATAGCGACGGTCGGATATCAGTGAGCAGTGAGGGGTTGGGTGATGGGGGAGTAGGGGAGCAGGAGAATAAATAAAAGCTTTCTCCTGACTTCTGACTCCTTTCTCCTGTCTAATAAACTATGTTTTTTAACTGGGGAGTTGAAATAAGTTGCGGGCGTTGTGGGTGGTTTGTTCGGCTAGGGTTTCGACCGGATAGCGGCGCAGACGGGCGACGGTTTCGGCTACATGGAAGACGAAAGAGGGTTCACAGGGTTTACCGCGGTGGGGATTGGGGGAGAGAAAGGGGCAATCGGTTTCGATTAGTAGGCGATCGCTGGGGACTATTTGGGCGGCAGCTTGCACGGTTTTACTGTTTTTGAAGGTGACAATGCCGCTAAAGCTGATGTAAAGACCCAAATCTAAAAACCATTGAGTTTCTTCGGGGTTGCCCGTCCAGCAGTGCATCACGCCGTCAATTTTGCCCACTTGTTGCCGAAAAGCGCTGATTTGCTGCCGCATTGCTGGGGCCGCATCCCGACAGTGGATAATCACGGGTTTATCGAGACGATGGGCGATTTCTAGTTGCGTCCAAAAGACTTGTTTTTGCTGCTCTTGGTTATCCGCTTTATAGAAGTCTAAACCCATTTCCCCGATCGCCACGACGCGCCGATCAGATCGGGCTAGGGATTCGATCTGATCGGCACTATTATCTCGCCATTTTTGGGCATCTAGGGGATGTAAACCGACGGCGAAGGAAATTTCCTCAAATTGATCAGCAATGGCTTTAATCGCTGCAAACTCCTCTGGTTCGACACAGGAGTGAACCAGATGAACGACTCCCACACTTCGCCAACGTTCGGAGATAGCGGGCAAGTCGGCTTGCAAAACGTCAAAGTTCAAATGAACGTGCGTATCTATTAATTGCATCGACCCCCGATCGCTTGTTGCGTCTGTCCTGATTACAGCTTACTTGTTTCTTAGGAAGCTTGGCTAACTTTTTGCAAAGCTTTGGCTAAACTGGCTTTTTTTCTAGCGCCGTTGTTCCGGTGCAAGACGTTGCGCTTGACGGCTTTATCGATTTTACTGTAAGCTTCCGATAGAGCTTGTTGGGCGTTTTCTAACCCTGCTGGGCTGGGGTTAGCTCCGTAGGCCGAGACAGCGACAAGACATTTTTTGATCAGGGTTCTTACGGCTGACTTGTACGCTTTGTTGCGTAGACGATTTCTTTCGGAGATTTGGACTCGTTTGAGTGCAGACTTTGTATTAGCCACAGTCGTTTCTTGTTCTCAATACTGGTATGGTTAATCCGGACACAGACAAACCATGATAACAGATTTGTGCTATTTGTTGCAAGAGTTTTCTGGACAAGATTGGGGCAACCCCAGAGATATTTTCAGGATTAGGTTGCCACCGATGGGGAAGGATTGACGGTTAAAGGGACTGCCAAACCTGGATTTAGGTTAAGGCGGTTTTGCCATGACTAGGCCGTTGACATCCTCACCGCTGGGGCCGGACGGCGATGACCGGCAGCTCAAACAAACTTAATTGAATGATCTTCGGGCCTGTTGACGCGACCCAGGATACTGCTTCTTTAACAGAAGTCTTACGCTTTCCTCTACGTCCGTTTAAAGTCTCCGATTGCCCACCGGCGACCTTGATATTTACCGCAGCATTGATGTCTCGCTCATGGAAAGTTCCACAGAAAAGACATTCCCACTTGCGGATATTTAACGCCTTTTTCCCGCCAATATTCCCACAACAGGAACATCGCTGAGACGTTGGCTCCCAGCTCGTAATTATCCGAAAATTACGCCCATATTTATCAGACTTTGCTGATAGCATATCTCGAAAAGAACGCCATCCTAAGTCTGATATGGCACGGGACAACTTCCGATTTTTAACCATTCCCGATGTGTTTAAATCTTCTAAAATTATCGTTATCGCTTTATTACCTTGAGCTTATTGTTGAGACCTTCAACACAACCATTACTAATACGATGCTCGAAGTAGGCGGTAACTTCACCAAACCAGTTAATTAAAGAATGAAGGGGGATTGATTATTAAATGGAGTAGAAAACTGAAAAATAAGGGTAATGCTGTCAATGTAACTTAAATGCGTAAAAGCTTATCATCGGGTAATTTTGAGAGGGCGTTCGGCGAGACTTCGGACGTTCGGCGAGATCAGTCGAGCGGCGTGAGCTTTTGTCGAACGCGCAGTAGTTCAACAAGCTCACTAACACGAACACTCAGCCGAACCCAGCCGTTGCCCAGGGTTCTTTTTTTGACTTGATCTCCTTCTCGACAGGAATCTGGTCGAAGAACAGCGGGGGGGGGGGAATTACGGTTAGGAACTTTTTATATATACACGGATATCATTCTAGCAAATGGAGAGAATTCTTGTCCATTAAGAAATATTACAAATTGCATGGGTACATCAAGAAAAGTTAATGGGTGCATCCATTGATGGATAAGGGTTTTCGGCTGTTGTAGTAGATACGTATGCGGGAAGTTCAGTAATTAGATAGTCAACAGCTTATCCCCGACCGGTTTAGTGCTGCTGAAGTGACCCTCATCCCTTATGATCAATATAGATTAACTTTTGTAAAGGAATCGGAGTTATGGCTTTAACCGTTGGAACAATCGCACCGAACTTTACCACCACCGACGATACTGGAAAAACCGTTTCCCTGTCGGATTTTCAAGGTAAAGTCGTAGTTTTATACTTCTATCCCAAAGATGATACCCCCGGTTGCACCAAAGAAGCGCAAAGCTTCCGGGATAACTACCAACAATACCAAGACAAGGAAATGGTAGTCTTAGGGGTGAGCATGGATGACCAAGGTTCCCATGCAAAATTTAAAGAAAAATACGGTTTACCCTTCCAATTGCTAGTGGATACCGATGGTGCTATCACCAAAGCTTATGATGTAGATGGTGGTGGCTATTCTAAGCGCGTCACCTATATCATCGATGCAGAAGGCAAAATTAGCCATGTGGATGACAAAGTGAATACCGCTAGTCACGCATCGGATATTCTCTGTGTTGTCGGTTAATTTTCCCTAAAATCTTTTCTGGGTGTGTTAGGGCAGCCTAATACACCCGATATATATCTTCCAATTTACTGATAACCCACTTTCGGCACTTGATCATATTCCGACTTTCCCTGTCTTTTCCTTTGTGTTTTTGAAACTGCGGAATGGGGGTTAAAATTAATAAAATCAATCATCTGATCACCTTGATAAACTTCAACTAACTAAACAGCGATCGCTGATGATGAACTGAATATCAAAAATCGGACTACAATAATACTATTATCAAATATCTTGGTGGGATCAATCGGCAATCATGGTTAAGTTTAGCAAGTACCTAAAGAGGTTTGGGATTGTTGCTGGAGTGGCTTTTTTGTTGTTGGTTACTCACCGAGCGGCTCCCCGAAAGGCGGTGGAAAATGAGCAGATGAAGGGGGTTTGGTTAACCAATATTGGCACGATATTGTTACATCACACTACGTCCTTAGATGAGGTGTTAAATCATCTTTCGCGATCGGGTTATGACCGGGTGTATTTTAGTGTTTATGGGTTGAGGGGAACGCTTTATCCGACTTCCCAACGTCCGACGAATTGGTTGTTTGTGCCGCCGTTGAGCAATCCTTGGAGGGCAGCGGTTAAGGAATCTTTACGGCAGGGTTTGAAGCCCTATGCTTGGTTTGAGTATGGTTTGATGTTATCGCCTAAGGATCCCATTGCCAAAAAGCATCCGGATTGGTTATTAAAAACGCCCACAGGGAAGACGGTGGTGGAAAGGAATGTCTGGTTAGATCCAGCGAATCCGCAGGTGCAAGCCTATCTTTTGGGCAATATGGAAGATATTTTAAAAGAAAAAGATTTGGCGGGGATTCAGTTAGATGATCATTGGGCAGTTCCGCGTGTTTTTGGTAATAAAAGTCAAGCTTTAACGAATTTAACCCGCAAGTTACATGATCATGTCAAGGCGATTAATCCCAAGTTGGTGGTGAGTCTTTCGCCTAATCCTCACTCTTTTGCGGTGAATAAATATAATCAAAATTGGTTGGCTTGGGTGCGTCAAGGGATTGTGGATGAGGTGGTCCTACAGATCTATCGGAAAACTCCCAATCAGGTGGCGGCAAGTCTTTCGGGATCGGGACTGGCGACAGCTTCCCGGTATGTGCCGGTGGGGGTGGGTTTATACGCGGGTTGGAATCCTGATTTTTCCTTAAAGGGTTTACAAGCTCAGATGAGGACGGTGGAGCGTCAGGGTTATGGCTATTCGTTATTTTGTTGGGAATTTGTGGTCATGCGTCATCTTTTTAATTATATTCCTCGGTTTTAACGGGCTAAACAGTAATTGCTTTTGAACAATCAAGATGCTCAAGTTCACTTTTTGGCGTTGCTGATTTGAGATATGAATCTTCTTTTGTGGTAGTTTTAAAAACTAGACTCAAACTAACTTTTGGATACGATGCACAGTTGCCATTCATACCTTGATTCAGCAACGCCCAATTTTTTACTCTCTCATAAATGATCGATTCATAGCGGATTGTCTGAGGCTGTCTTAATCTCATAAAACTCAGTCTTTCGCTAATATACTTTTGGCACTTTTGACAATGAAACTGGCGGCGTGGTACTTTTAAATATACTCGATTGCCTAATATTGACAAATCTCTGACTAGATTATACTCTGTCTGATTGATTCTGCCCAAGGTTTCATAGCAATTCGGACATTCAATTGTTTCATTTAAAAGAGCGAGCTTTAGGAAAATTGTCTGAGCAATTTTTTGATAATTGACCACTGTTACATTTGGTAAATCGAGGAGTTGATCAAAATTTATCCACATAACCTACCTCCTGTTCTGTGTTACCATTATACCATGCTCACACAGAACCTAGAAGAGCCCAAATACCTTAACCGTGATAGCGGAATTTGCTCGGGTACGAAGTTTTCGTTTTGGGGAGTCGGTCGTCCGCCGACGATGCCAAATCAGGTTATACTTCATCTTTATCGGCAACTAGGACTAGAAATTCGTGCTACCATGCCAAGATAAATATTCGGGGATACGGTCACGAAGCTACCAGACAATTTATGGATTCGTAATTCCTCCCCTCTATGGTTATTTAGCATTTCCTCTGACAATTTTCGGTAGCACCCCCGAATTTCAAGTCCTTACCAATGGACTATTTTCTTTTCTATCGATTCCGCTTTTAATCTACTTTGTTTATCAACTTTTAGAAAA
>SFAU01000028.1 GCA_007096045.1 Microcystis novacekii Mn_MB_F_20050700_S1
GCTAAGATGTGAGTAGTTCATTAGTTTGTCTGTTTGTTTTGATCAATATCCGACTTTAACTGATGAGCTTTCCTCTGTCAAGCTTTTCAGGTGATGCACTTCAGACTTGAATCGGCGAATTAACAATTCTCCCCCGAGATTGTGCAAAGTTTGCCAAGGACGATAGAAAAATGTTCCTAAACAGACAAATGGTCCAGTAATTATTTGACGAATCGGAGTAGATATAGCGGTTGCTATATCTAAGTCTCCAACTCGGCTATCACCAGTCAACTTTCTGAGAATTAAAACAACTAGGAAAATCGTACCTAAGATGAATAGATGTTTAATTAATTCTTTAAATATCTCCGACTGAGGCTTTTTGGTTAGAAAAGGTGCGGTGATAAACAGCAAAAAACAGGTCTCATAACTAAGAAAAGAAGCAGTAATCAATAGGTAAGACCAAATTTTTTTATCGTTCAGATAACTTAAAAAAGCGAGTAAAAGAAAGGTTATGGCGGGCAAAATGTGAATATGAGTGAGAAAAGCCCTAGTGTTGTCGGCAGGAAATAAAGTAAATGCAAGGGTACCCGTCAAAACAAAAATAGGTTGATTCCAGAGACGTTGGAGAAATAGATAAAAGAGGATATTATTGGTTAATGCCAATAGATAGGCACTTATATAAATAAGCGGCAATCCTCCCAATTTTCCAGCAAAGTATGCAGAGAAGAAGAGGATGTTAAAGCCGACAACTCTACCTTGAAAAAATGCCAAATTCATGTTCTTAACAAAGTCAACAAATCTGGAAAAGTCCATGGTCAGTATGTTACCGATGAAAGCGTAATCATCTTCGTATAAACCCAAGTGATTAAAATACCAAAAGTGGGCAATCCAAGTAATCAATGCAATGATTAAAAATGTAGTAATTTCCAATGATTTATTATTCAATAACGTCATTGATTTTCCTATAGCTTGTGTAGTCATAAATAAATATTTTATGTGAAATTTACATCTGCAACAGGCTGAGCAATTGAATTACCTAGTTAAGCTTGCTTGCTCTTGTTGGACAAATTATGGACTCTTTCTGATATTATATCAGTGTTTAAACTCTGTCAAGGCGAGATTATACTAAATCCTGTTTAAAAGGTATAAGGGAGATAGGAGACGGGAGATTCAGTTATCAGTAAACAGTAAACAGTAATCAGTGGTTAGTGGGAATTATGAATTATGAATTGGGAATTGGGGAGTGGGGAGAAAAAATATAGCGGTTTTCAGTCTAATAAGATATAGTAAATCCCTTGATAGATAGGCGTTTTAGCGTTTCAATCGGGACTCACTTCTGTGAAAACCGCTATATGATATAACAATGCCTGCTCACTGATAACTGATAACTGATTACTGATAACTGTTGCTTAAATTATCCCCAAAGGACAAAATTGACCCGATAATTCTAGTTTATTGTTTTGCAGCAGATATAAACCG
Organism: Microcystis novacekii Mn_MB_F_20050700_S1; assembly: GCA_007096045.1. Classification (GTDB taxonomy): domain Bacteria; phylum Cyanobacteriota; class Cyanobacteriia; order Cyanobacteriales; family Microcystaceae; genus Microcystis; species Microcystis novacekii. Next base: position 1,459 of record SFAU01000028.1, read on the forward strand.
TATTCAATTCCTTCTACTACTGCTTGATAGGAAGCTTCCAAAATATTACTAGACACTCCCACAGTAGTCCATCGTTGTTGACCGTTACTTGACTCGATTAAAACCCTAGTTTTCGCTGCCGTCCCCGAACCACTATCGAGGATTCTCACTTTATAATCGGTCAGGTGAAAGTTAGCAATTTCGGGATAGAATTTGACTAAAGCTTTTCTTAAAGCCCGATCTAAAGCAGCCACTGGTCCGTTACCCTCGGCCACTTCTAATAAATCTTCCTCTTTTACCTGTACTTTAATTGTTGCAATCGCATTACCACTATCCCGCAGCATATCACAATAAACTTGGAATCCTTTTAATTCAAAAAGGTGGCTTCTCTGTCCCAAAGCTTCCCGCATTAATAACTCAAAACTAGCTTCGGCTGCCTCAAATTGATAACCCTGACTTTCCAAGATTTTTAAACGTTCCAATATTTGCCGACAGGTGGGATCATCTTTATTTAAATCGATGCCAAAACTACGCGCTTTCGCTAAGACATTACTTAACCCCGATTGGTCAGAAATAACGATGCGGCGCTGATTACCGATCGCTTCCGGGTTAATATGTTCGTAGGTAAGGGGATTTTTCGCCACCGCAGAAACGTGAATACCACCCTTATGGGCAAAAGCGGAACGTCCGACGAAGGGAGCATGATCATCCGGGGCTAAATTGACCATTTCGCTGATTTTTCGGCTAGTTCCCGTCAATCGGCCTAATTGATTTTCTTCTAGGCAAGAAAAGCCCATTTTTAACTGAAGATTGGGAATTAAAGTACATAAATTGGCATTGCCGCAGCGTTCCCCATAACCGTTAATTGTGCCTTGAATCATGCGTGCGCCCTCGTTAACTGCCGCTAAGGAGTTAGCTACGGCGGTTCCTGCGTCATTATGGGCATGGATGCCTAATTGAGGCGCATTTTCCTCATCGGGATCGATGCCCAATTGCTCCCGCACTTTCTCCACAATAGGGGCGATTTCTTGAGGTAAAGTGCCACCGTTGGTATCACAGAAAACTAACCATTCGGCCCCGGCATCCCTAGCGGTTTTCAGGGTTAAAAGGGCGTATTCGGGGTTATTTTTGTAACCATCAAACCAATGTTCGGCATCATAAATGACTCGTTTTCCCTGACAGCGTAGATACTCGATCGTATCTCCTATCATGGCTAAATTCTCCTCCAGACTGGTTTTTAAGCCCTCTGTGACGTGCAAATCCCAAGATTTGCCGAAAATTGTCACCCAACGGGTTCTAGCGGCGAGAATGGCGGTTAACATCCGATCTTCCCGGGCCTCGATCTGGGGGCGACGAGTGGAACAAAAAGCGACTAATTCCGCTTGTTTTAGGGGTTCTTCGTGCATTTTCCAGAAAAATTGACCGTCTCTAGGGTTTGCGCCCGGCCAACCGCCTTCGATAAAAGGAATACCCATCCGATCTAATTCCCTGGCGATTTTAATTTTATCTTCTAGGGAGAGGGAAATACCTTCTCTTTGCGCCCCATCCCGGAGGGTAGTGTCATAAACCCAAATGCGCTTACCATTGTTCATAGAAATAGTCAATAGATGTTAATATTAATTAATAACTGTAGCGACTTAAAATCACGCCCCTAATGCCTAGAATAACAGTTTACGGTCAAACAATCACCTGCGATCGAGGTAAAAATCTCCGTTCAGTTATCAGTTATCAGTTATCAGTTATCAGTTTTGAGTTTTCAGTGAACAGTATTAAGTATTAAAGTGTAAAGTAAGCTGTACTGAATTTAAACTGCCTATTGGAGATTTTAGTACAAATGCTCAAACTTCCTCTCCCTGCTCCCTGCTCCCAACTCTGGTGCAGTCTCAACGAGTAATTTAGATAGTCAACAGCTTATTAGGTGGCAAGTTCGCAGCCTTCTTTTCACTGATTACTGATTACTGATTACTGTTTACTGTTTACTGATTAAGGTTATCAAATGAACGAGACAACAACTTTTCGGATATCACCAATAATTCGGGTAACTTTATTAAGTTTATATGTGGCGTTAACCATCCCCTTACCCTTTTTGGCAAAAGTCACTAATTCCCCCGTTAATCCCAATTTTCTCTGGATAGGAATTAGCTTAGGATTAATCGCTTTATACGGAGCTTTAAGTGAAAGAGTGATCTTATCAGAGACAGGGATACAAGTTACCTATCCCCAATGGTTTCCCGCTTTTCTTCGCTCTGGTTGGTGGTTAAATTGGACAGATATAAAAGAACTTAAATGTCGCAGTACAGGACAGGGTGGTTTAGTTTATTATTTCCTTGATCGCTCCGCAGAAAAAGCCTATTTATTGCCGATGCGAGTAGCGGGATTTAATCGCATGGTCAAAATAATCGAGGAAAAAACTAACTTGGATATGACTGATATTCGCCCCCTTTCTCAGCCTTGGATGTATGGAATTCTCTTTACTCTCACCCTATTTTTATTATTAGTCGATGCTTGGACTATTGCTACGGCGAGAACTATTATTCCCTAATAAATTCGGCTCAAAACGTAATCTACTAGCTCGATTAACACATCTTTTGAGGGAGAAGAAGCTAAACAGTCAAGGTGTTTTAAGGCACTTTGACCATACTGATTGGCTAACTCTTTTGAGCGAGGAATACCTTGGCTAGAGTGAATAAAATCAAGAGCTTTTTCGATGTCTCCTTCCTGACTAAATTCCCGTTCGATTAACACTTCTATATAGGGATTTTCCTCCATGGCAAAGAGAGCGGGAGCAGTGATATTACCACTGATCAAATCGGAGCCAGAGGGTTTTCCTAATACGTCCGTGGGAGAGGTAAAATCGAGAATGTCATCGACGATTTGAAAAGCTAATCCTAAATTGCGACCATAATTATATAAATGATGATTAACTTCGGCCGATTGCTCGCTTAATACTCCAGCTGCTTTGGCACTGTTGGCAATTAAAGAAGCCGTTTTGTAGTAACTTTTTTCTAGATAAGCTTCCAGGGAGATACTGGTATCAAAGCGATTAATTCCCTGTTGAATTTCCCCTTCAGCAAAATCGCGAATTACTTCCGAGAGCAATTTTACCACTTCTAAATTATCTAAATTAGCTAGATACCAAGAGGATTGAGCGAAAAGAAAATCCCCTGCTAAAACCGCCACGCGATTGTCAAATAAACTGTTAACGGTGGGAACACCGCGCCGCAATTCTGCCTCATCTACCACATCATCATGGACTAGACTGGCAGTGTGGATCATCTCCGTGATTTCCGCTAATCGACGATGACGGGGAGTGATATCTCGGTCTAACATGGTAGCGCGAGATACCAGCAACACGATCGCCGGTCGAACGCGTTTACCACCGGCCTCGAACAAATGTTCTGCTGCCGCCGCTAAAATGGGATGACGAGCGCCGACGAGATTTTTTAAGTTATCGGTCAAAAGACGGAGATCATCGTCAACGGGTGCGAATAAAGAAGTTGTTGGGATCATTGGTTAGCCAATTGGCGAGATAGTTACGAAAGTTTACCTTTAATGTTAATGTCGGCTTGAAGGAACCCTCGGTTTTACCTCGGAGATGAAAGGTTCCGCCAATATAGAACAGCACTTCGACAGGCTCAGTGACACGAAGCACAACTGTTTAGAGTTGTGTTAAAATCTAAGAGTCAACAGGTTGAAATGCCGCTCACACCGTGAAAATCCCGTTGCAATAGTACGGCACTTTTGAGGAGAAAAAAGAAGACAAGAGCCACCCGAAAACTCTTAAAACAGGGGAGTAAGTCTTTTCCAAGACTGAAATAAACTAAAAACATTTTGCCGTAAGGCAGATAGGGTAGGACATACCCGAATCTTGGTTGAAAGACCAAAACGCTTGGAGAGCTATCCACAAGTGGACAACTAGATAACCAGTGATATTCTAGTAGGTTCGGATAGGACATAATCGTGTAAGACGTGAGTAGGGGAAACCAGAAAGCGCAGTGATTAGCTCAAGAATCCCTCGCCTGAGCGCTTCGGGGAGTGTCAAATATCCTTACATTTATTTTAAGCTAACCGTCCAGACTAGGGAAGGGGAAGCATCAGTAATCAGTGATCAGTAATCAGTAATCAGTGAGGGGTTGGGGTTTTAGGATTTTGGGGTATTAGTTGAAATTTCCCCATTTCCCCATCTCCCCATCTCCCCATCTCCCCACTTCCCCACTTCCCCACTTCCCCACTTCCCCCCACATCCCACACCCCATTCCCCTAATTTTTTCTGTACAAAACCCTTGTCATTGTCAAGACTCTAGGGTAACTTGTATATAAAAATTAATAAAGCGAGAAGTATTAGAGCGATGTTGAGACTAATTAGCGACTTTGACGGGCCGATAATGGACGTATCGGAGCGATATTACCAGGTTTATCAATACTGTTTACAGAAAACCGCCTATAAAGGTCAAATTATCGGGGAATTATCGAAAGCGGAATTCTGGCAGTTAAAACGGGAGCAGGTTTCTGAGAAGCGTATCGGGGAAATGTCAGGATTAGATGAAGATCAGGCCCGGAAATTTGCCCATCTTCGTCGTCAAACTGTCCATACTTTACCCTATCTTGTCCATGATCGCCCGGTGGTTGGTTCTTTGGAAACTCTCCAGAAAATCCAAGATTTAAAGATCGATTTAGTCGTGATGACGATGCGGCGGGTATCCGAGCTAGATCATGCCTTTAATCGCCACGATATCGGTCGTTTTTTCGCCGCTAATCGTCGTTATTGTCTAAATAATAATTACACCAAAACCAACGACGTGCGCGACAAAACCCTGCTTATGGCTAAGGCCGCTAAGGAACTGCCGGCGGCTGCCGACACTTGGATGGTGGGGGATACGGAAGCGGATATTACCGCCGCTAAGAGCCAAAATATTAAGGTTATTGGCGTATTATCGGGGATTCGCAGCCGTTCCCGTTTAGAGAGCTACGAGCCTGATTATATCGTCAATAACCTTGGCGAAGCAGTGGACGTGATCTTAGGCTCCCTGCGAGCGTTCGGTTAACGGAAAAAACTACTAATCACCCAAAAGATTAGAAAAGTGATGAGCGCATAAATTTGGCGATCACCGAAAATATTCAAATCAGCCTTGGCCGCTAAACTGGCTAATCCCGCTCCCAGAGCGACTCCTAGCAGTAAACCAGCGAGAGTGAATAGTAAGGCGCGGCCAAAACGTTTTTCCTTGCGGTTGAAAAAATAGATATTAACGAAAACGCCAAAAGCTAGGAGCAGCGGTAAGAGGGAGCCACTGGGATCGGGAACTAACAGCGTTATTGCTCCTAAACAAGCGTAAATCACTGCTGGTACGCCGATATCCTGTGCAGAAGGTGTGTCGATTAAGCTTTGCCACCAGTTAGGAGATTTGCTGCTAGTAACCGGTTTACTTTCCACCGGAATCGTCAGACGTTCAGGAAAACGAATGCGATCGGGTACTTTAATTCTACCTTCCTGTCGCATTCGCAGTCGATCCATGAGGACGGAATCGTAGGCCGCCTCGATCGATTCGATAATTTTGCTATCATTCTGATACTGTTGCACCAGTCTTTGTTTGGCCTCTTGAATTTCTTCAAAAGAGGATTCTTCAGTAACCCCAAGTTGTTCGTAGGGATTCTGTCCATTCATGAACATACCTCCTTAATTATGCTCCCGATAGTCATGATCTTAACCCGATGTTCTGTTGTGTAACTTGAGATGCAAGCTTTTTTAAATTAATTAAGTTTAGCGAAAATCTGAGCAGAATCGATCGCTTCGTAGGGATAACCACTGGCATCTAAAAGGCTTTTTTCGGCGATTTCTCCTTCTTTAACGATAATTAAGCGGTTTTTGCCACCGTAGGCTTTAATTGTGACAATTTCTAAAGCAAATAACCCCGGGGAGAAACGGGGATTTAAGGCCCCATCGTACTCGAATTTACTCTGCATTAACTGCAAAGCATAGACGCTACTACTGTCAAAGGGTGCTGCATCTGCCATCGTTTTGGCCCGCAGCACTGGGATTAAATCACCAAAGGGAATAGAAATCTTTTGCAGGGTGCGATCAAGTGTATCAAAAGAATAACAGTAACCGATGCCGTCCCAACGTCCTTGACAACGCAGAATTAATTTATAGCGTTTTCCGTCCCCTTGTACCTGTAATTCTATTCCCTCGTAGTTAGATAAATTTAGGGGAGGATTCAGGTTTCTGGTACGAACTGAGGCAAAACCGCCGTTATTTTCGGTTCTAACGATACCAGAAAAGAGCGCGCGTCCCCCGGTTAGGGTTATCTGACTCTCACTCACTCCTCCCATTACCACATCATCCACCGCACCCCAGATTTCTTTTATATCACTGCTGGGATTGCTAAAGTCAAAGAGGGTTTTTTCGGCGTTTATCCCCGTATTTTTCAATAAATCGAGTAAATTAGCTAAACTATGGCGGTTATTCTCCCCTTGACAGTAGATAATTCTCTCAATCCCTGTGAATAATTGCGGGGTTTGCAGAGCGAATAAATCGACATTTTCAGCCAATAATTGACGTGCAGACTCGATATTATCGACTAAAGCGCGGATTTGATAGTTTTGCTGCTGTAGTTGAGGGATTACTTTTCTACCGATCGCATTTTCCCCACCAATGACTAATATAGTCTTCATCCCTTGCTCATTTGTTAGCTGATTTTTTTTATCTTCCCCGAAACCGAGCCGCTTTTGCAGACAACTCCACAGGGGAATACTATCAAAATAGTCTAGAGTTTGCCAAAATCTCTGAAAATCCCAGTTTTTTGACTCAGCCATAACTTTTCTCTCCTCAAAGGGCCTGATCAAGTTAGTCTAACCAAACCCGCTTTAATCCTTGCCGCAAACGCTCGTTAATTTCTCTGAAAACCCCTATATATATTTAGGCACGGATTCCCATTATATAAAAAGTATAAGTCAAGTCTTGGCTTTTGTCAAGCATTTTGGTTGAGATTCTTTAGTCTGGGAAAGTCTGTACGACGTGCGGCAAAGATTAGACAAGCTTGAATGTCGGCTAGTTCTAAATCGGGAAAGTCTTCTAAAATTTCAGTGATGCTGACGTTTTTAGCCAGCATTTCTAATATGTCTGTGACGCGGATTCGCATTCCACGAATACAAGGACGACCGCCACATTGTCCAGCAGTTTGAGTAATTCGATGTAGTAGTGAGTTGGTGGTTTTCATCGTTTTCTTATTCAGCTTATGTTAGGTAATTTAATTCTAATCAGTTGTCCTTCTATAGTTTCAAATTGAGAAAGATGATTGTCTATAGCTTGGGCAATTTTTTCCCAGTTAATGCTACTTCTACAAATCACAATGCCTTGATGTTGAGATGTTTGAGCGTGTAAACGAATAAAATCTCGGCGATTCATAGTTAATACGGCTCGATTAAGGCTAATTGCATAGTGCAGAACTTCAGAATCTGGAATTTTTTGCTCTGCTTTTCCTGCCTCTTGTACTGTCAAGATGTCATATCCTAAGGAACGCAAAATTCTGATAACAGGTAAGGGAAATTGCTCATCTGCATAGAGTTTTACCATTGTCTAATCAGTCTCGTTTTCCAGGATTGCTTTGGCAATTTCTTGGGGATGATTTTCGGCATATCTCCAAGCATTTGCCAGATCAACCGCGTTTAGGGTGGGATATGCCTCTAATATTTTTGCGTCGCTCAGTCCTTGTTGTTGGTAGCTGACTAATAGCCAAACCGGAATTCTGGTATTACGGATACAAGCATCACCACCACATACATTTAATGTTTTCTCAATTGCTAATTCTGGGATAAGGATGATAATTTCTACTCGACTATTTTTGTTATTCATTAGCGGACTATCTAGGGTGATTTGTCCTTGTTCGTTAATGGTTGCCATTGCTTTAACTGCTTTCATGTTTTTTGGTTGAGATGTTAATCAATTTGTGGTTTGATTTTATTTTATTTCCCCTACTACTCTATTTTAATTGCTTCATATTCTTCCTCTGTAATTGTCGTTGATCTCCACTGATAAACCAGAAAAAATATGTGTTTCTAGTAAAATTTTCATGGTTGAATGGGTAAGTGCCTAAGTCGAATTGAAACATCAGTTACAGAGATGATTAGACCATTAGTAAGTTCTGTGGCATAGTCATTTAAGATGGCTAACAAGCGACGGTTCACAACTTCTCGGCTTACATTCCCTAGACGAAATAAAATAACACTGGGTAAGCTGTCGCCACTAATTGCTAATAGTTGAGCAAAGTCTAAATCTACTGTAAGTAATATTCTTTCTTCTTGACGAGCTTTGTCTAAAATATTTTGGTCTGTCATCTTTTCTAGGTTTTCTTCAATCAGGTGGATTGCGTCATAGCCTTGTTCTCTCAAAAGTGCAATTGTGCGGGGAGAGATACCCATATCACCTAAAAACTTCATACTGCTTGGGTGTTTTGCCAAAAGATGACGCGCTCTTGGGTTAGCCAAGCTGCATATCTTAAAGCTTGTTTGATGTCTTCTGGTTCGAGATAGGGGTAGTCTTCAATTATCTCAGCTGTTGATAAACCATTGGCGATGAGGTTAATGATCACTGATACGGGTATCCGCATTCCCCGAATACAAGCTTGACCCGCCATAATTTTAGGGTCAAAGGTAATGCGATCTAATCCTGCTATTGTTTTCATTTTGTTTTCCCTACTACTCTATTTTAATGGCTTTATATTCTGGATCAATGATTTTCACTTCATTATAGGTGAGTTGATAGAGTTTATAAACTAAGTGATCAATCGCTTTTTTTATAAGTTGATCATGGTTCAAGTAAATTGATTGGATAAGCTTTAACGGCTCCATCTACTGTTGCGATCGCCATATCGTTTTGTAAGGCTTGACAAATCAGCATTCTGTCAAAAGGATCACGATGTAAAGATGGAAGATTAGCTAGTTGACTTACACTAGCTTGATCGAGGTCAAGATTCAGAATTTGATGCCGATCACAGTGTCTCGGGAAATAGGTTGCAGGTGATTCTGGTAATGGTAATTTACCTAACTGATATTTAACAATTGCTTCCCAAGTTGACACAACACTTAGATAAATTTCGTTATCTAGGTCTTGAATCATTGCTTGCATATCTGTGGGAAGTCGTTGATCTCCACTGATAAACCATAAAAAAATATGTGTGTCTAGTAAAATTTTCATTTTCCTTCAAAGGCATTTAAAATTTCTTCCTGGAGTGGTGCATCAAAGTCTTCGGGAACAACAAATTCTCCCGCACACAAACCAAATGGACGTAGTTTTTTAGTTTTTGGTGTTTCAGAATTTATTTGATCGATGAAGCTTAAAAAATCTGGAATATTCGATTCTTGAGTTTTTTCAAGAGATTCTTGTTGGGAAATTTCAGCAGTGCGAGCTTTGATGAATAACAGGAAGTTTAAAACTTCGTGAACTAAACAATCTGGGGATTGCTCGAGTTCTTTAATTAGTTTTTCTCTCTCTGACATGGGTTGGCTCCTATTGTATTTTTTGCTGCCATTTTTTTATATCACAGGCTTGATTCTATCCAAATATCAATATCTTTATTATAGCGTGGATGTCCATGAACTGCAACAGCATAACCACCGATAACCAGATATTTAACTTGGTTGTCGTTTAATAATTGTATAAACTCTTTGAAATCTTGGTTGAGCATTATATTTGTATTGGTGATATTCTTGGCGGATTTGTTCTAGTGCTTCTAGTCTTTTTTGGGGTGTTTGTTTTTGCCAATAGTGAAAGTCGCTAGTTTGTTGTTTTAGAGAGATTTTATTAACAGTTTTTTCCATGTTTTGAGTCTATTAATTCAACATTTATAATATATCTGTGATGCAGATTCCCCTTCCCTGAATAAATAAAAACCACACTACACACAGAGGTTTTTATTCTTGTTTTCATTTTATTTCCCCTACTACTCTATTTTAATTGCTTCATATTCTTCCTCTGTCATTGTAAATTCTGGATCAATCATTCTTACTTCATTATATCTTAGTTGATAAAGTTTGTAAACTATTTTATCAATCTCTTTTTCTAATTCGCTTGTATCCGCTTTCGGATCGCTTTTTTTGTAATCAAGACATTTTTTGACCAATTTTTCTAAAGATTCCTTTTGATATTCTGTTAGATTAGGAATGGGAATTTGAGAAACATACATCGGTTTAAATTCAAAAAAACCTCCTTGTTTAGATGATGCTATCTGTTGAATAAACCACCACATTATTGAAGAATTTAAAATAGCTAACAGGCAATAAGGATTATCAGTTATACAGATTGAAGTTTTATCATTGCTATAATATCCACATAAATCTAGGGTATATTCAACATTATTGACAATAGCAGGAATAATAATTTTCGGTTGTTCAAATTCTTGCCAGTATTTACAGGAACGCAATTCCCAAAAAAAGCGACCTTGATCATCTCTTTTAATTAATTTATCCCGAAATTCTTGGAATCTGGCATAAATTGCGGGATAGGTTTGAGAAAAGATTGCTTCTGCTTCTATTTTACTTTTATCTGACCAAGGATGAGTTTTATTTTCCGATGACTCAATTTTAATTAAATACTGTTCAGCAAAATCTACATACCATCTTTTTACATCTCGTCCCCTTAGAAAAGGTTTAATAACTTCAGCAGAAGAGGGATGTTCAGCAATTAATTGATTGCGGGTGGTACTATCAATCACAAAAGCTTCATTTAAACCTGTTATTATTCCCCGATACAATCTACCTTTTACATATTCTCCCAAAGGAGTACCGACTTTTTGCAATTTAGCCAATAAATCTAAAGTTTGTGAAGATTCTAATTTCCAACCATCAGCAGATAAATTAGCTTGAGTGATAGTAATATAATCCTGTTCTAGAATTGTAGCAAACTGGGTGATATTTTGATCTCTGTGTTTATCCCAAGCTAAAGCTTTAAACTGATTGCCATCACATTTATCTTTACTCAAAGCGATAATACTGGGATAAGCAGTAGCTTCTTCAAAGACAGGAAAATCCCCAAAGTCAACTAAATTAAAAATTTTGGTCGAATCGCTGAGAAGTTGTCTTAATTTTTCTCCGTATCCCGAACGAAAATATTTATTTGAGGAGATATAAGTTAAATAACCTTTATTTTTGAGTATTTGTAAACCCCTCTCATAGAAATAGACAAATAAATCAGCAATCCCGGTATAGGATTGATAACTTTTCTGCAAGATAGGTTTAATATTTTTCAGTTCCTCCTGTCGGATATAAGGAGGATTGCCAATTATCACATCAAAACCGAGAAAATTCCCCTTATCGTCTAGAACTTCGGGGAACTCGAAGCGCCATTCAAAAGCATGATGATAAATCTTACCACTCTCAATCTCCTCGATTTCCAGACGTAACTTATCAATCTCATTCCTTAACTGACTAATCTTCCTTTCCCGCGCTTTCTTTTCCTTAGCTGACTCCTCAAATAACAAAATTTGATTCTCTAGACTATATAAATCCGTTTCCAAACCCCGCAAGCGCTTTTTCAGAGGATTATCTCCCTGTAAAGTCTGACGAAAACTACCCTTAATCTCCTCTATCAACCTCTCCATCTCGCGCTTTTGCGACTTATCTTCCGCATTGCGATAAACCCTCACCGCATCCTTATAACTCTCGATACTTAAACGACTTTTGCGGGAAAAGACTTGTAAATCATTGGATAACCCAAACCGACTAATCAGAGAATTACCCACCTTGATATTAATATCGATATTCGGTAGCGTCTCTAACTCATTATCTGCTTTGTAGTAAGCATTCTTGAGTAACTCAATCCATAAACGCAACCGACAGATTTTCACCGAGTTGGGATTTATATCCACTCCAAACAGACACCCTTCAATCAGAAGCTGTTTTTCCTGAAATAAAGTCTCCTGTACTCGCTGACTTTCTCGGTTGCGGGGATTATATTCAAATATATTCCCGTCATCATCGGTGACGATTAACTCATCATTCACCACCTCAACCCGATAATCCCTGAGAGTTTTACCCTCTTTATCCACTAAAATCTGTAGTTCACTCTTAATCGCGATTATCTCGTTCAACCCAGAGACAAGAAAATGTCCCGAACCCACCGCAGGATCACAAATTTTGAGACTATTGATAATATCATTGGCTGCTCTTTTATCCTTGATGCGGTTATACACATCCTCGATACTCTGACAATCCCATCCCTGACTCTGATTAAATTTCTCTATCACTGCGCGTCGTATCGTTTCCCGACACATATACATAGTGATGAAACCAGGAGTAAAAAAGGAACCATCCTTATATCCGTTGATTTTCTCAAAGATTAATCCCAACACTGACGCATTGATAAGAGTCTTATTATCCTCCTGTATCGCTTCCCCACCTTCGCTGCTAAAATCGTAGGCATTGAGAAACTCGAATAGGTATGCTAAAGCGTTGATTTCTCCTGTTCGCTTTTTCCCCTGACTATCCTTTAAGACTGTTCCCGCAAAAATCTCTATATTCTCCGAACGCAGGTTACTGATAACTATGGTTGATTGTTCTAATTCCGTCGGTTCAAATAGAGAACTGTTGAGATAGGGAACCTGAGTATAGATATTCTGGATGTCCTTGCTTCTTTCTGACTGTTTTTTTGCCAAGACGCTGAAAAATAACCGATTTAAGTCGTCATAGTCGGCAATTTTGCTTAAATTGAGAAACCCTAAGGACTTATCCCCCCGATGATACCTAATTATCTGTGCTTCCAATAGCTTCAGGAACAGGATTCTATTTATCCAGGTTATCCCCAACTCCAAACCGATATTAAATAGTCTCTCCTCCTCCGTCTCCCCAAATTCTTCGGGATTGGGTAAACGAGAGATTTTATCTAAACTCTCCACTTGACTGATAGCGTTCTCTAGCAGCGAACCGGGTTGACGCGCTGCCGGTTGCAGACGTTGGATGAGTTTTTTCCCTCCCTCTTTTATCTCTGTCAACCCGATGATATGCAGCAGTTCACTATAAAAGTTTTTGTCGAGACTGTTGCTATCGTTCGCAAAGGGGAGTTTTAAGAGGTGTTCGGGAGAAAAGATTTTATAGAGACTGATGAGGTTATGTTCGTCCTCCCGGATGGTTTGGATGTATTCCCGCAAGTCAAAATGGGTATATGTCAGGGAATCCACTATTGAGTCAAGAAAAGGTTCTCCTATCTGTTTATAGAAGAAGTCGGTGGTTTTTCCCGTTAGTCTCCCCGTCTCAAAGTCACTAAACTGTCTGACAAGTTCCTGATTTTGCGCGAATAGTCTCTCGAAGATATTCCCGTCAAAGATAAACCACTCATATATATTGGTAGCAATCAGCTGTTTTATCTCTAGGTTTTTCTCGGTTATCCTTTCCCGTAGGAAGTAGAGCAGTAATTCCTGTAATGCTTTACAGTTGAGTTTGTCTCTCCCCAGCATCTCGCTTTTATTGCTGGGTTTCTTGACTTCCAGTATTACCCCCACGGAATCCCGCGACTCTTTCCCATTATGGATGACTAAATCATTCCTTCCCTTGGTGTTGATGAAATGTTGGGGACTATAGTAGCTGTGTTTGAGAAAGTCTGCAAGCAGGTTTTTATGGAACTCCTCCGATTCTGTCTCGTTGATACTCCCCAAGAGTTGTCTAAGGTGGGTTTGAAACTTCTCTACCTGACTCCGATTCGGTTTGACTCTCAGGAATGCTTTGTTTAATGCTTGTCGGGGAGAGAAATTTTCCGTCTTCATACCTTTATCCCTATTCCTACCCAACCCGGTTTTTCAGGCTATTTTTTTCTCTCTTATCTTTGCTCAAAAACCCTATATATATGGGCGCACGGATCCCCATTATACATAAAGTATATGTCAAGTCTCGTGATTTGTCAAGGGTTTTGAGAAAAAAAATCAGGCCGATTTTATAATCACCGTAACCACAATTCAGAGCGTAGGGATAATTCATGAATTATCCCTACGATATTATGTGAAATTTTCCGTCTTCATACCTTTATCCCTATTCCTACTCAACCCGATTTTTCAGGCTATTTTTTTCTCTCTTATCTTGGCTCAAAAACCCTATATATATGGGCGCACGGATTCCCATTATACATAAAGTATATGTCAAGTCTCGTGATTTGTCAAGGGTTTTGAGAAAAAAAATCAGGCCGATTTTATAATCACCGTAACAACAATTCAGAGCGTAGGGATAATTCCGTGGGGATAATTCCGTAGGGATAATTCCGTAGGGATAATTCCGTAGGGATAATTCCGTGGGGATAATTCCGTGGGGATAATTCCGTGGGGATAATTCCGTAGGGATAATTCATGAATTATCCCTACTCAGGAATGCTTTGTTTAATGCTTGTCGGGGAGAGAAATCTTCCGTCTTCATACCTTTATCCCTATTCCTACCCAACCCGATTTTTGAGTCTATTTTTTTCTCTCTTATCTTCCCTCAAAAACCCTATATATATGGGCGCACGGATTCCCATTATACATAAAGTATATGTCAAGTCTCGTGATTTGTCAAGGGTTTTCAGAAAAAAAATCAGGCCGATTTTATAATCACCGTAACAACAATTCAGAGCGTAGGGATAATTCCGTGGGGATAATTCCGTAGGGATAATTTACCGTAGGTATAATTGCTAGGATAGGGATAATTCCGTAGGGATAATTTACCGTAGGTATAATTGCTAGGATAGGGATAATTCCGTAGGGATAATTCATGAATTATCCCTACTCAGAAATGCTTTGTTTAATGCTTGTCGGGGAGAGAAATTTTCCGTCTTCATACCTTTATCCCTATTCCTACCCAACCCGATTTTTGAGTCTATTTTTTTCTCTCTTATCTTTGCTCAAAAACCCTATATATATGGGCGCACGGATTCCCATTATACATAAAGTATATGTCAAGTCTCGTGATTTGTCAAGGGTTTTCAGAAAAAAAATCTCCCCACTTGCCAAGATGTGAGGGAAATTGCCAGTAAGTTTGCAGGGGTAGAGTTAAAGGACGAGATCGAGCAGTTACAATTATTGTTATCTTCAGCTTGATCTTATTTTACTAAACAGCTAAAAACTAAAATAAGATTCTTATTTATTGTCCTGACAAGGAGATGAATAAATGAATAACTTCTCTGATAAACCCCATCGTCGTTCCTTAAGATTATCTCACTATGATTATTCTCAATCGGCTGCATATTTCGTGACAATTTGCATTAAAAATAGGGAAAATTTATTAGGAAATATACAAGATAATGTCATGAATGTTAATGAATTTGGTCAAGTTGTCAAGGATATTTGGGATAGTTTAGATACTCGTTATCAAGAGGTTATTTTAGATGAATTTGTGATTATGCCTAATCATATTCACGGAATAATATTTATTGATAACCCAGTAGAGATAATTCATGAATTATCTCTACCTAAGGAAAGGAGAAAAATGTTGTTACCTAAAGTGATTGGTTATTTTAAAATGAATAGTGCTAAACTGATTAATCAATTGCAGGGTACTCAAGGTCAATCGGTTTGGCAAAAGAATTATTATGAACATATTATCCGTAATGAGGTTTCCTTAACAAAAATTAGAGAATATATTGTTAATAATCCTTTAAAATGGCATCAAGATATCGAAAATCAGCACGTCAAACCTAGTCAGGAGGAACTTCAGTTTTGGCAAAGCTTCGGTAGAAAGGATTTATAATCACCGTAACCACAATTCAGATCGTAGGGATAATTCCGTAAGGATAATTCATGAATTATCCCTACTCAGGAATGCTTTGTTTAATGCTTGTCGGGGAGAGAAATTTTCCGTCTTCATACCTTTATCCCTATTCCTACTCAACCCGGTTTTTCAGGCTATTTTTTTCTCTCTTATCTTGGCTCAAAAACCCTATATATATGGGCGCACGGATTCCCATTATATAAAAAGTCTAAAGCAAGTCTCGCCATTTGTCAAGGGTTTTTAAATTTAGGAGTTACGCATTGGCAAAAAAGTTCGGTTCTATACTATGTAAGGTTTTCAGATGATTAAAACTGCTAATTTGCTATAACCAGTCCGGGGGCCAGGGGGAGGAAGTTGGAAAAGTTGTGGAGTTGGTTGGCAGTCGTCCCCGAAAATGTCTGGTTCTTCGGTTTGTCTTGTGCAACGTACAGGGTTATAAGGAATGAAACTCTTATGGGGAAAGACATTTGGCGATTTTTGTTAATTGTTTTCGCTCTAGAGCGAACTAATCAATTAAATCTCTTGCCAGATAAGGATTTAGTTCATTTATGCCCCCTATCGAACCAGACTAAGTAACGAAGAACCAAATGTCTTGACTATCGAACCCCATTTGAGGTATTCTATGGAGTACGCTCGGATAAGCTGTACTGCATTTAAACTGCGTATTGTAGATTTTAGTACAAAGCCTCGAACTACGTCTAGCTGATCCCCAGCATTCTTAAGGAGTAATTTAGATAGTCAACAGCTTAGTGATGCAATTCAGATTTGAATTGGCGAATCCACCAAATTATTATATACTGCAAATTTTTTTTTTATCATCATGCCACAACAATCCTTAATCACTAAAACCCTGACAGCGCAAGCCATTACCCCCCCCGCACAAAATAGTTTAAATGTCAAGCTTTTTAGAAAAATACTTTTATTGTCTCCCCTGTTGTTTTGGGAATTATTTGGTTTAGAAGTTAGCTCAGTTAAAGCAGTAGAAAACCTACAATGTCCCGTTGTTTCTAGGGAAGAAGTTGATACTAATGCTCTCCAAAGAGAAATTGCTAATTATTCAGCCACTCTGCGAGTCTATCCTAGCGATCTGGGTACGATTAAACTTTATCTTCAGAGGGGAATGGCGCGAGAAAAAATCAACGATCAAAACGGTGCGATCGATGATTTCAGTCAATACATTTGGTACAGTAATTATAATGCTCCCGCCTTCAAAGATCGACAGTTACTAGCTCAAGCCTATTATCAAAGAGGTGTGTTAAAGTTAGCCATGGCAAAGGAGCAGCGTCAGCTAAAATTATTAGAAGCTGCTCGCTCAGATTTTCAGCAAGCCTTTAAATATAATCCCAATAAAAGTGAAGTTTACTTTAACCTAGCAATTATTGCATCTTTGCTCAATCATCAATCCTTGGCTTTAGATTATTACCAGCGTTTCATTGGTTATGAAACTGAAGATTATCGCGGCTATTATCATCGAGGACAGCTATACGCTCAGTGGGGAAATTATGCAGAGGCTATCAAAGATTATGATCTGGCTATTTTATACAAACCCGATCTAATTGAAGGCTATTATAATCGGGCCATAGCTTTAGAAAAGATAGGGGGAAAACGAGAGGCTTTTAAGGATTATAAAATCGTTTTAAAATGCTCACCCAAACTATTTTTAGCCAAGAATGCTCCTAGCAGTTATCAAAACCGTGCCAGAGTACAAATTGAAATGGCTGACGAGGAAGTAGAATTAGCCAATTTATCTTCTAATTCCCCGTCAGGATATCAAACAGCGATCAATTACTATAATGGAGCCATCAAAGATCTAGCACTTGTCATCCGTATTAATCCCAACTACGATAAAGTTCCCCATGCTAGAGCATTTCTTAAACGGGGTTATGCTCACCTAAGACTCAACAATAATCAAGGGGCAATTCAAGATTATAACCAAGCAATTTATCTGCAACCCCAAGACGCAAAAGCCTATGTATATCGGGGGTTAATGCGAGCCAATAAATATCAAGAATACGCAGGAGCTTTAGAGGATTTTACTGCGGCAGTGGCACGAAACCGTAATGATGCAGCCGCTCACTATCATCGGGGATTAGTGCTGTATAAATTGGGGCGTTATCAGGAGGCAGTAGATAATTATAATATTGCCTTAGCCCAAGATGATCGGATTAATACACCTAGTTTTACTTCTCGCTCTGTCTGTAGCGAAAATATCCGAGAATCTGCCGACAAAAATTATTTTTATGACTCCAGAGAAACTGATTTTCGCCCTAATTATAATGTCTCTTGTCATGCTCAAGCGCGGGGAGATGCTTATTTTGCTCTGAAAAATTTTGCCGCAGCCGAAAGAGATTATACTACTTATATAGTTGCCTATCCCAACGATCCAGAAGGTTATCATAAACGGGCCAATGCGCGTTTTGAAAAAGGGGATAAACAGGGAGCGATCGAGGATTATAATGTATTCCTAGAAAAAGTCCGTGATGCGAGAATTTTCTATAGTCGTGGGAATAGTCGCACTGACGTGGGAGATGATCAAGGAGCGATTACAGATTATCTGCAATCTTTGAGCATTAATCCTATCGATGTGACAGCGTATAGTAATCGGGGAAATGCACGCACGGATACCGCTACTATTCCCGATAATGTACAAGTAACACCGAGAATATCAGAGAATCCGATCGCCTATAATAATCGTGGTATTATTCGACGACAAACGGGGGATAAGGAAGGTGCTTTAGAGGATTTAGATAGAGCAATTAGCTTGAATGCCAATAATCCGATCGCCTATAATAACCGGGGAGTTATTCGCTTTGATTTGGGAGATAATACTGGTGCTTTGGAGGATTTAAATATGGCTATTGCTCTCCAATCTAACTATGCTGAAGCTTACTATAATCGAGGTTTAGTTAAGGAAAAAATGGGCGACAAGAAAGAAGCGATCGCTGATTATCAATTAGCAATTACTTATCAGCCTAATTATGGCGAAGCTTATTATAACTTGGCTCTTGCCACCTACGATGATCAAAATCCTAGTAGTCGAGTAGCGAGCCTTAACTATTTGCAAAAAGCCGCTAATGCCTTGATAAAAACTGGTAATTTAGAACTGTATGAACGCACAGTAGAATGGATGCTAAAAATGCAGTAATTTGTCTAAAAAAATAAGCTCAGGTATGACATTCTCCGTCGCTTTAGCCCAGTAGGGTGTGTTAGCGTTAGCGTAACGCACGAATTTTGAACATTAGATAAGGTGCGTTACATTTCATTAACGCACCCTACCAGATCGGCGATCGCACTGTTCCCTGTTCCCCGTTTCCTTTTTCAAGCATTGGTTTAGCATACTGGGTTCGGTAGAGCCATAAGTTATCGCTTTTTTGATTTTCGATTTTGGAGTCTTTTTTGATTTTCGATTTTGGAGTCTTTTTTGATTTTTGATTTCCCATTGGGGGATTGTCTGTCAGAGCCAGTTTCATAGTGAAAATGGGATGGTCTTCGATTAGGGACATTGGGAAAGCGAGTGCGGCATCCGCGATTAAGCAAGCCGTCCCATCCCCAAGAGGCACATTCAATCGAGCGAGTTTTTTGGGGTTGAGAAACAACTGTGTAGTCGCAAGAGACATAGCCGTTACTGTCGCTATCCATTGCCTGACAACTCGCGCCGTTTATTTCTTCTCCGAGAACGGAAGCAACATAGTCTCTCAGTTGACTTTCGGCAAAACTTCTGCCCAAAAAAATCTGTCCTAAATTGCGTCCCACGTTAAGAACGATGACGATGGGCAGAAAGCTGACTACTAACAAGCTCAAGATTAACAGGATTATTCTTTGTATATTCTGCATAACGTCGCCTTTTTCGGCTCTTCTGGTTTCTGTGTGGAAACGAGGTCTATACTGATAGTTTCTTCCGAAAAATAGTCCTAAAAGTCTTGCCCAATAAGCACTTCAGGATTCCATAAGCAAAAATTATCACATCCTGATGGATATCTAGTGATCGCGTGTGTCCAAATACCCTTGTGGGGGCAAAATCCAGCCTAAATCCCGAAAAAGATGCTTTACATCTCACCAAAACTTAGCGATTAGGGAAATTGGGAAAGCGAGTGCGGCATCCGCGATTGATCAAGCCATACCATCCCCAAGCGGCACATTCAATCGGGCGAGTCTCTTGAGGTCGGGAAACAACCGTATAGTCGCAAGAGACATAGCCGTTACCGTCGCTATCTACTGCCTGACAGCTCGCTCCTTTTAGGTCTTCTCTAAGAACGGAATTAACATGGTCTCTCAGTTGATTTTCGGCAAAACTCTTGCCAAAAAAAATCTGTCCTAGGAAAGAAACGGCGCCGATTGCGAGAATGCCGAAAACAATAGTACTGACTAAGAGTTCAATTAGGGTGAAACCTTTGTTAGCCTTCTTGTTGGCGATTTTGAGCAGCAGTTTGGTTTTGAAGTTAGTGTTCATGATTTTTCCTGAATACAGGTGTTGGATTTGCTTGTGAACAATAAAACTGTTTCTATTCATTTGTTTAGGCTGAAGAGGCTTAACTATGCGTGAAATTTAAATTTCTTTACAAAAAGCTGGATGCCAACTATAGCAGTTATCTTAGCTAAATCCCGAAAAAGTAACGCACGAATTTTGAACCTTAGATAAGGTGCGTTACATTTCATTAACGCACCCTACAAGATCGCACTTAATAGTCCAGTAGGGTGTGTTAGCGTCAGCGTAACGCACGAATTTTGAACATTAGATAAGGTGCGTTACATTTCATTAACGCACCCTACAAGATCGGCTACCTGAAATTTCAGCTATCTGTAATGAAATTTCATCTATCTGTAACCCTACACGCCAAAATAGTTTAAAAATCGGCCGAGAATTTCTAGGATAGAAGTAAAGACCATCCTTGCCTACTTTTTCCATGATCCTAGCCGCCGAAACTGGACTAAAAACCGCTACTCTAGACGTAAAAGGCATGAAATGCGCTGGCTGTGTGAGTGCCGTAGAACGACAACTCAGCCAAAATCAAGGGGTAAAATCGGCCCGGGTTAACCTAATCACGGAAATTGCCGTGATTGAATACCAACCAGATGCGATCGCACCAGAGCAATTAGCCGCAAAATTAACCGCGATGGGATTCCCCACCCAACCGCGCAGCTCATCGACTCCCCTGTCTCAACAAAATCAACGTCTGGAAAACCAACAAAAAGAACGGCAACAACAATTATACCAATTAGCGATCGCTTGTTGTTTACTGGTTTTTTCCCTGATTGGTCACTTACACCACATCGGGGGACCAGAAATCCCCATCTTTCAAAGTATTGCTTTTCACTGGACTT
Source organism: Microcystis novacekii Mn_MB_F_20050700_S1 (assembly GCA_007096045.1). Taxonomy (GTDB): domain Bacteria; phylum Cyanobacteriota; class Cyanobacteriia; order Cyanobacteriales; family Microcystaceae; genus Microcystis; species Microcystis novacekii. Next base: position 22,477 of record SFAU01000028.1, read on the forward strand.
TAGCCACCCTAGCCATTTTATTCCCCGGCCGCGATATTTTCATCGATGGTTGGCGCGGATTACGGCACGGGATGCCAAATATGAACACTCTCGTTAGTTTAGGCACAGGTAGCGCCTATATAGCCAGTTGTTTGGCTCTTATCTTCCCTAATCTCGGTCTAGAGTGCTTTTTCGATGAACCAGTCATGCTGTTAGGGTTTATTCTCCTCGGACGGACTCTAGAAGCGCATTCCCGTCATCGCGCGGCCGCAGACCTAGAAGCGCTTACTTCCCTACAACCGGCAGTGGCTCACCTGATTGGTAGTACAGATGACCGTGTGGGCGTGGCGATTCCGGTGGAACAGCTGCGCGTCGGGGAATGGGTGCGCGTCTTACCCGGGGAAAAAATTCCCGTGGATGGGGAGATTATTCAGGGAAGAACCACGGTAGATGAAGCTTTGTTAACGGGGGAATCGCTGCCGGTGGTTAAGGAAATGGGAGAGCTAGTCATTGCTGGCAGTTTCAATCTCTCTGGTGCGATCGCCGTGCAAACTCGTCAGGTGGGGACCGATACCACCCTAGCTAAGATTATCGCAGCCGTGGAATCAGCCCAAACTCGCAAGGCCCCAGTACAGAAGATAGCGGACCGGGTAGCGGGTTATTTTGCCTACGGAGTGATGATAATTGCCCTAATTGTGCTGCTCTTTTGGTATTTTTGGGGAACTAGGCTGTTTCCAGAGGTGTTAGGATCAACCACAGGACACCACGAGATGATTCAATCCACTTCTCCCCTACTTTTGTCCCTAAAATTAGCGATTTCTGTGCTTGTGGTCGCTTGTCCCTGCGCTCTCGGTTTAGCCACACCGACGGCCCTACTGGTGGGAACCAGTTTAGCAGCCGAACGGGGTATTTTAATTAAAGGGGGCGATGTTTTGGAAACCGTCTCGCAACTGCAAACGGTGGTTTTTGACAAAACGGGAACCCTCAGCCAAGGTCATCCGGAAATTACCGATTGTTTGAGTTTTTCTGAGCTTAATTCCCTGGAAATTCAACAATTAGCGGCAGTAGTGGAGAGTGGCACTAATCATCCTCTCGCTCGGGCGATTTTAGATGCGGTTACTCTTCCTACTAACCTGACGGGGGAAGATTTTCAAACTGTGGCCGGATTGGGAGTTTCGGCAAGGGTGCAGGGGTCGAAAATTGTTCTGGGAAATCGGCAATGGTTGGCTCAGAACGGCATTAAAATCGATGAAACTATCCCCAGTATTCAAGAGCTTTTACAAGCGGGTAAAACGGTGATTTATCTGGGTAGGGAAGAACAATTACTCGGCGCGATCGCGTTTCAGGATCGATTGCGTCCTGATGCTCAAACAACCGTTAATCAGTTGCAAAAACTCGGTTTAGAGGTGATTTTACTCAGTGGCGATCGCCAAGAAGTGGTGACAGCGATCGCTAATAGTTTAGGTATTAGTCAATTTTATGCCCAAGTTGCTCCCGCCGAAAAATCGGCCTTAATTGCCGACCTACAGACAAAAGAGGGCAAAATCGTCGCTATGGTCGGGGATGGTATCAATGATGCTCCTGCACTAGGACAGGCTAACATCGGTATTGCTCTGGCTGGTGGCACGGAAGTGGCCATGGAAACGGCCGGGATCGTTTTAATTAGCGATCGCCTAGAGGATGTGGTGCAATCTCTGCATTTAAGTCTGGCTACATGGCAAAAAATCCGACAAAATCTTTTTTGGGCTTTGGGTTATAATACCCTTGCTATTCCCATTGCCGGTGGCTTATTACTGCCCCATTGGGGTCTAGCTTTCAGTCCGGCCCTAGCAGCAGCTTTGATGGCTTTTAGTTCGGTTATGGTAGTGAGTAATTCCTTGCTTTTACGTCGTCAATTTCCCCCGCTCACATCGACGCAGGAAGGCAAAAATTAAAACAATTACCGATTTTTTCTCGATAACTTGTGCAGTTTATTTAGGGTTGGCTGAAAAAGTTTGTTGGTGGGGTTAGGGGGCGGTATGTGGTCAACTTCTATGAGGTCTGATGGGGTGAAGTATTGCCCGCAGCTGTTACACTTCCCGTTTTGCTTTTTGGACGATAATCTGTGCTGATTTCTGAAAGCTTTGTAAATCAAGATCAAAAAATTAGTTGCACATGGGGTAATCTCTGGACAATTATAGTCAATTTTAACCAGTAATCCTTCACCTATCAGTTATCATTTATTAGTTACCAGTTATCAGATTTGAGTTTTAAGTGTGCAGTCTGTATTAAGCGAGCAGTATTAAATAGCAGTTTCCTACTGTGTTTTCACTGTTTACTGATTACTGTTTACCAATGGGTCTATACTATGAGCAAACCGTCCCCTTTTTCGGTTGTTTCTCCTCCTGATGCGACTAATTCACCAGCAAAAGATCCCTGGTTAGCTGTCAATCTCTCGATGTTCTTCCCCGGCTTGGGACAATGGTATGCTAACAAAAACCAAAAAGCCACCATTTGGGCGATCGCTCAATTAATATTAATAATTGTGACAATTTGGTCAATTTTTAGCCACAATGGCCCTGTAAGCTGGGGATTAGGGGGAATAGTTGCTCTGGTTGTCCTTTACATTAGCAGTATTTTTGACGCGCACTGGACTGTTTATTATTCCAGACAGAATAACAGCTTAGAGAAAATTCCCCGGAAACAAAAAAACCCATGGTTTGCCGTCTTCGCTAACCGGATTATACCGGGATTAGGGCAATTGTACGCCGATAAGGTGATCTTAGGGATAATTTTTCTGACCATATTCCTGATTACTCTGAAAATGGATCATTTTTTGGCTAATATCCTCTTTCTTACCCCGATAATCACAGCGATCTCTATTTATCATGTTTATCACACTTTCCCCCGCCAATTTCATCCCCATCGTCATACCTATCGTTCCATTTTGGCCCTGATGGTGGCAGCAATTTTTACTTGGGGAATTATCTGTAATTATTTTCCCGATTGGTTACATCAAAAAATAGAATTTTTCGAGATTCCGAGCGAATCCATGCTACCTACCCTCGCAGTAGGCGATCGCGTTTTCGTCAGTCAATCCAGTAATTATCAAGCGGAAAGAGGCGATATAATTGTTTTTAGAACTCCCGAAAAAATTAAGCAACTAGAGCCTAATTCGGGAGATTTTTTTATCAAACGAGTCATCGCTATTCCCGGGGATACGATGGAAATCCGCAGGGGTAAAGTTTATCTCAACCGGCAAGTTATCGAGGAACCCTACACCGCCGAGTTAGCCAATTATGAAATAGAATTTATGACTGTACCCCCAAAAACCCTGTTTGTTTTGGGAGATAATCGTAACCATAGTTTTGATTCCCATGCTTGGGGTTTTTTGCCAGAAAGTTATATCGTTGGTCAAGCCTATAAAGTTTACTGGCCTCTCGATCGTGTTCAGTCTTTGCTATGATGTAGATGACTGGGGTAACTTTGAGCCTAGGTGTTACAGTTAGATCAGTTGGGGTGTTGTTAGATGATTATAACATTCCCAACCTATGGAAATGTTCCTGAAAAATCCCCACCGGTGCTAGATAATTAACTTCAATCTTTTCTTGATTAATATGCTCTTAAAATTCCCTCAAAAGCTGAAAATTCAGCGAATAATATTATTAGTATTCTGGCTAGGAATAGGGATATTTTTCTGGTGGTTATCCTGGCAATCCACCGGGATGAGCCAAATTCAACGACCCGAAACAGTTGCTCAACAAATTTATCAAGTAATGCCAGATTTACCGAAAGAAAACAACTATACCCGTCGAGATACAGGAGCGATCGATCCGAATAATACCCTAATCAGTCGCTTTCTTCGTTATCATCAAGATACCAAAAAAAGGTTTACTCTCATCCGTTTTGATTGGCAATTAACCCTAGGGGATTATCTAGGAGTGAACGAGAAAATCAACGAAGAACACTATCCCGGACAAGCAACCCTTACCGTTAATCCCATGGCCGCCGATATCAAAGCGATGAACAGTCTTAATCGTCGTCAACGGCAGCAGTTAGTCACCCTTCTAGTCGAAATTTATAACCCCGCTATTCTCCCCCAAGAAACCCCCAATCCTAGTCCTTCTCCTAGTCCTTCTCCTAGTCGTCCATCTTTATCAAAACCGGGAGATGCGGACCTATTAAAATTCTAGAAAATTATGGAAAAAATTCTCAAATATGGTTCGGGTTGGCGACTCGGTTGGAATCCTACGGCAGCCGTTTATAAAGGATTAATTGGTGGCGATGATTGGGCGATCGAATTAACCGAGGCCGAGTGGCAAGATTTGCGTCGGTTACTATCACAATTGACCGCGACTATGGCAACCATAGCCACAGAATTAATGGATGAAGAAAGAATTACTTGTGAAGCGGAAAGCGAGCTTTTATGGTTAGAAGCGGCAGGATTTCCCGATAATTATTCCCTGCGATTGATTCTATATCAAGGTCGCGGTTGTGAGGGCAATTGGTCGGCCAATGCCCTGCCAGAGTTGCTCGCTGCTTGGGACAATTTGCTTTACAATTTTTAAGAAAGCGGTGGGCATAAGTTAATTTTTGTCTCCCCCTCTTGACTTTTTGACTCCCCTGTGCTGCTATGCTTGCCCATCCTAAAACGAAGACCGATAATCGCACCTACACTCCGCCCCCATTGCTGAAAAACGGTTTTGCCATGACTCTTTATGTGTCCCTGAAAGCGCGAGAAACCTGGCAAAATACGATCGCTATTCCCGAACCAGTCTATCAAGAAACCATTTTCACCGGGGCCAATGCCGTCCCCATCTACGGGATTGTTTCCATTCCCCCGCAAGCGAAAGGAACAATTATCGGCACCTACGGCATCACGGGAGACTTAGATAATCAATGGTTTTTAAGAATTTTAGGCAGAAAAGCCGTCGCGAGAGACTACGCGATCGTCCTCTTCGATTGGCGGGCCCACGGTAAGACAGCCGAATTATCCCCGACTCTCACCTCCGATGGCATCTATGAAGGGCTAGATTTCCTTCATATTGCCGCCCAAGCTCAAAAAATGGGCTGTCCTGCTCCTTTTTGGTTCACGGGTTACTCTCTGGGGGGACAATTGGCCCTCTGGGGAATTAAATCGGCAGAGAATCAGGAAGATCTGGGGATCGATCCCATCGATATCGGCGGTGGTGCGGTAATTTGTCCTAATTTAGACTCTAATCGTTCTTTATCCTATCTCGTCCAGGATACCTGGGGGAAACATTTGGAAAAAGCGATCGCCAGGGAACTACGCAAGTTAGCCAAACGCATCCATAAAGCTCATCCCGATCATATCGATCCCGAAGCAATTACTCGCGCCACCACGATTGCCGGATTCGATCGAGAATTAGTGATTAAAAAGCTAGGATTTGAGACAGTTTTTGACTATTATGCCGCTAGTAGTCCCTTGCCCTTTCAACCCTACTTAACTAAACCCACTTTTATCCTCTACGCGGCCGATGATCCCCTCTTTTCCCCCGCAGTTATTCCCGATTTGCAAGCAGCGATCGCTGATAATCCCCACGTGCATCTACTCTTAACCAACCACGGTGGTCATGTGGGTTATATCAGCAGTTTATCCTGTCAGCGTCAGTGGGGCGATAGCGATCGCTGGTGGGCATGGAATCGGGTTTTAGACTGGTTTGACCAAAAAACTGGCAAATAAGGGCTAATTTCTAGGAGTCAAAGGCCGCTAGAAACTCCTCCACCTGTTCCCGAGTTGGTTGGGATGCGATCGCTCCTGCTCCCCTTGTCACCATTGCTCCCACCGCACAGGCATAAATCACGGCATTACGGGCTAAATCGGGGAAAACGCCGATTTGATCGCCTCCCAGACTGGCACGAGCCAAAAAACCCGCCACAAAGCCATCCCCCGCCCCAGTTGTATCCACTACCTCCCCGGTAAAAGCCTCGACATTACCGCTATTTTTGCCTAAATGATATTTACAACCTTTTGCGCCGCCAGTAACCAGAATTGCCCCTAAATTGGGGTATTGTGATGATATTTCTCCCGGGTTATCAGTGCCAAATAACCATGCTGCTTCTTCCTCGCTACATTTGAGCAAATCGGCCTGGGCAATAAAATCTCGAATGATATCAGGGGCAGCCTCAAGATTAGGCCAAAAAACCGGTCGCCAGTTGATATCAATCAATACTTTCACCCCGTAAATTTTAGCCAATTCAAGGGCGCGCATCATCGCAGCTCTCGCCGGGGGATAGGCTAACCCTAGGGTTCCCATAACTAGATAATCAGCATTTTTCCAGAGATTTTCAGGCAATAGGTCAGCATTAAGGGCAGTATCGGCAAAATCCGTCGTTTTTCTGCCGCCAAAACCCGCAAAATGTCTGTCTCCCCCAGCATCGCGGGTGACATAAACTTGTCGGGTGGGTAGGGTGGGGTGATACTGTACACCAGTGGTATCGACTCCGAGAGCGTCTAGCAAGGTGATTAACTGTTCTCCTCGTTGATCTTTGCCCACACAACCGATAAAAGCCGAATTTATGCCCAATTTTCGCAATCCACAGGCCACGTTTGCCGGCGCACCCCCGGCGTAGGTTGTCCAAGAAGTTACTTGCTCTATAGCGCGATCGCTTTGATCGGCAATTAGATCATAGAGGATTTCCCCTAAACAAATGACAGACACCGGCGAAGATCTTTGATTGTTAAGCATTGCTGTGGGGTGTGGGGAAGCTTTTTTCAGTGATCAGTAAACAGTAAACAGTAATCAGTGAGGTTCTTCGTTACTTGGTATGGTTCGATCGGGTGGCATAAATCGACTAAATCCTTATTTGACAAGAGACTTAATTGATTAGTTCGTTCTAGAGCGAAAACAATTGACAAAAATGGCCAAATGTCTTTCTCTGTAAGAGTTTCATTCCTTATAACCCTGTCCGTTGCATCACACAAACCGAAGAACCATAACTGATCACTGATCACTGATCACTGATCACTGATTAATGACTTGTCAAGAAATCACGATAAATCAGCTAGAGATTATCTGAGGCATTGAGTATAATTAGACACATAGATTAGGGGAAATTGCTCATAAATCAGTCCGATCGAGCGTGAATCCTCTTTCTCGGAAAAATATCTTCTCCTATTTTTTAGTCTTAGACTAAGGAAATATCATGATTGATTGTAGTCAGATTCAGTTTGACGAGGATAAAAGCAAGATAGATCTATTGCAACTACGAGAATTATTTAATTTAACCGCATTTTGGGCAATCGATCGCCGTTTAGAAGATTTAGAAACCGCAATTGACTATAGTGATCCGGTGGTGACGGTGTGGAATGAGCGGCAATTAATTGGTTTTGCTCGCGCCATTTCTGACGGCATTTATCGGGCCACTATTTGGGATGTGATCGTTCATCCCAATTATCAGGGAGCCGGTTTAGGGCGTAAATTAGTAGAAACAGTTTTGGCCCATCCCCGAATAAATCGGGTGGAAAGAGTCTATTTGATGACTACTAATCAAGAAAATTTTTACCAGCGCATTGGTTTCCAAAGCAACGCCACCACGACGATGGTATTATTTAATCGTTATCCCGAGGAGTTTCCCTATCCAGCGATCGAGGTAGAGAAAAAACGATCCCTGTGAGCTTGTCCTGACTATTGTTATCGATTTGATCTAAGCTCATTTCCCCCCCCGAGACTTCGATAATGCCTTTCGCTAACTGAAATTTAAGGCCGGGAGAAAGACCAAGAGCTTGAGTAAATTGTTTTACTTCTTCTAGCTTTGATTCTAAACTCAAAGGGGAAATTTCTGGCATTTGCCAGAGAGGGATTTCCCCCAGAAATTCTAGGACAATAGTGACTTTTTTCTCGCAAAGAGTGCTTACCGATATACAAATAGAGCCACTCGCTAAGTTGGCGATCGCTGCATCGACGAGCAGGACAAGAGCGGAGGATAAACACTGATAATCGGCAATAATAGCAATATCATCGGTTAAAGGGCTAAATTTAAGCTTAATATTGCGATTAGCTGCCTGTAAATAGGTTAAACTTGCCCAATCTTGCCAAAGTTTAGTTAAAGAAAAAATTTCTCGCTCCAGAGGTATAGTACCAGACTCTAGCTTCGAGAGATTAATCATCTCATCGAGCATTGCCATCAGTTTACGGCCCGCCAGTTGTCCCTGGGCGATAAATTCCCTTTCTTCGGCCGGACTTTCGCAAAGATCGGCGAGAATCAGTTGATGGAGACTGATCATACTGCTCAATGGCGATCGCAATTCGTGGGCAAACCGTGCCAAAAAACTGCTTTTGAGGTGATTAATTGCCACGGCCATGTGATAAGCGAGGCGAGTTTGCTGTAATTCCCGTTTTAAAGCGTCAATATCGTCCATATTTACAGAAAAACTGCTCCTTGTCGTAAGACATCCCATCCTTGACATTGCCAACGCGCGACGGTGGAGGGTTGTCCACTATTGATTATTCCCCATGCTTGCCTTTCTGTGGGCGCTAACACCGTTACTGAGGGAAAAGTAGTCATAATTGCGGATGGAGTCAATAAAGGCTCTTGTCCTGACAGATTAGCACTTGTGGTCGCTAAAACACCAGTTCGACCGAGAATTTCTCTTGCGATCGCATGAGCGGGAACTCGGATACCAATCGTGCTAGGATCCTTAGGGTTAAGAACTTTTGGTACTTTTTCAGAAGCAGGTAAAACCAAAGTTAGGGAGCCGGGCCAGTATTTTTCGGTCATTTGCTGCCAAATCTCCCTTTCTTCCTGATTTCCCCTGACATAATCCCATAAATCTGCTGCTGAGGCCGCCATGAGAATTAAAGGTTTATCAAAAGTCCGTTTTTTAGCGGCAAAAACTAAGGCAGCATAGGGGGGAGAAACTGCTAAAGCGGGGACTGTATCCGTGGGAAAAGAAACCACTTGACCACTTAGGGCTGCGTGAACAATTTCGTTAAGAGAACCAGTAGGCATTGAGAATTGATCATTTTTGGGGACTAATTTAGCCTAAAACTTTTTGGTACAATTTTAAACGGGTAGGGTTGATTCATGAATCAACCCTACCTTCCTACCTTGAATCAACCCTACCTTCCTACCTTGAATCAACCCTACCTTGAATCAACCCTACTTGATCAGCGGGGTATCTGAAAGTTTTTAACACCTACCTACTTATCTCCAACCAATGAGCGACGATTAATTATGAATGAGTCTGATACTTTTGCTAATCTCCAACAATTAGAATATATTCCTTACCTAGATACCACGGGTAATATCTCTGCTGATTTCCAGGGAAAAATCGGTGTTTATGCCATTTTTAATCGAGAGCAAGTCCTAGAGTTTGTCGGCTATTCTCGTGATATTTATCTCAGTTTAAAACAACATCTTGCCCGACAGCCTCAAGCTTGTTATTGGCTAAAAGTACAGTTGATTGATCGTCCTAATCGGACTATTCTCGAATCGATTAAACAAGCTTGGCTAAGAGAAAGTCAGGCAGTAATCGGCAATGAAAAACTCTGGACAGAACCAATTGATGCTAAATTAGCCATGACTGAGACAGAAAAAGAAATTTATCAAAGTGCTGATGAAGTAGGGAAAATCAAGTTATTAAAACAGGTATCCAGACGAGTAGAAAATGATATTTTATCAACCCTAGAAAAACGGGGAGTACAGATGGAAATTCGTTTTAATCCCAAGTTAAAAGAACAGGGTTTGCTCGATTTAAAGTAAAAATTACCAGGAGCGATCGATTCTCCAGACAAACCGCTATGATAGTATATCGCCCCATCCCGACACCAATGGAACAGCGATGACCACTCAAGACTGGCCAAACCTACTGCAGCAACTACTCGCTCGAAAATCCCTTTCCCTTAACCAAGCTGAAGAATTAATGACCGGATGGTTAAACGGCCAGATTCCGGAAGTTTTATCGGGGGCAATTTTAGCGGCTTTGCAAGCAAAAGGAGTCTCGGCTGCGGAATTAGCGGGAATGGCCGGAGTTTTACGGCAACAATCTCGCTTAGAAGACCCTAAACCCCATACTACTCCCGTTATCGATACCTGTGGCACCGGCGGCGACGGGGCCTCAACCTTTAATATTTCCACTACCGTGGCTTTTGTGGCGGCCGCCGGGGGCGTAAAAGTGGCTAAACACGGCAATCGCTCTGCCTCCAGCAAGGTCGGTTCGGCCGATGTTTTAGAATATCTTGGGGTTAATTTAAGCGCCCCTAGCGAGAAAGTAGCGGCGGCTTTAGATGGGGTGGGAGTGACCTTTCTTTTTGCCCCCGGTTGGCATCCGGCCCTGAAAAGTGTGGCTAATCTCCGCAAAACCCTGAAAGTTCGCACGGTTTTTAATCTTCTGGGCCCTCTAGTTAATCCTCTCCGTCCCACAGGTCAAGTTATCGGGGTTTATGACCGGCAATTTCTCATCCCCATGGCCACGGCTTTAGCACAAATGGGAACCCCAAAGGCGATTATTGTTCACGGCCGGGAAAAACTCGACGAGGTGGGGTTAGGAGATCTGACCGATATGGCTTTATTAAATAATGGCGAGGTGATTTCTGGGGTGATCGATCCCTTGTCAATTTCTATCCCCAGAGCCAGTTTAAATGCCCTTAAAGGCGGGGAAGTGCCAGAAAATGCCGAAATCCTCAAAAATGTCCTGCAAGGGGGTGGAACGCTGGCTCAACGGGATGCTGTGGCGATTAATGCCTCTCTTGCCCTACAGGTGGCAGAAAAGGTCACTTTTGGCGATCATGCTGCTGGTTTCGCCCTCGCTCGCGAGATTTTAGCCAGTGGGTTAGCTTGGCAAAAATTAGAGGAGTTGGTTAAGTTTCTCGCTTAGGACAATTCAGAGGATACAGAAAGCAGTCGCGATGCCAAAGTTGACACCACCAAGCATGACAATATTCTGATTGACGAATTGGCCTTATTTCAGCTTCTATTTTCCAGTCAGTGCCTCTCTTGATATGTAGCCTATACTCAACGGATGGCCGTATTACTTGCGATTTTATTGCTCAATCCAAGTTTTTGGGGGGTTCTACCCCCCAAACCCCCCGTTGGGGGCGTGGCGCCGCCCCCAAACCCCCCGCGCATTAGTTTTTCGGTGGGATGCTTACACGCGGCTGCTGATACATCTGTAATAATTTAAGAGTCACTCCACTTGCAGGAGTGCCTGTCCTGATATGTAGCCTATACTCAACGGATTTAGTATGATTGACGAATTTGCGTTATTTCAGCCTCTATTTTCAAGTTAGGAGATTATTTTTATTTATTCTCCCATCTCCCATCTCCCCACACCCCACTTCCCCACTTCCCCACTTCCCCACACCCCACCTCAATGCACTTACTGCATGATATAAATCCTTAAACACGATAGTTAAAGGATTTCTGTTACATAAAATACAAAATTATCCAACTTAAAAAGAATTAAATAACAAATAGAGACTAGGTAAATTACTAAATTTTTGCTAATGACGACAGTATTTTACAGAATACTTATTGTTAAATCCCGATTTCTTCATTTCTAACCCGCACCAACTAGAACAATTACACCCACAAACCAGAAGGAGATAGATTCGTGGTACAAGCACCTGAAAAAGATGGAACAACTCTCAATAAATTCGAGAAATTTAAAGCCGAAAAAGACGGATTAGCCATTAAAGATGAACTGGATCATTTTGCCCAAATCGGTTGGGAAGCGATGGATAAAACCGATTTAGAACATCGCTTAAAATGGGTGGGGGTTTTTTATCGTCCCGTCACCCCGGGCAAATTCATGATGCGTTTGCGGATTCCTAACGGCATTCTCAGTGGTGAGCAAATGCACGTTTTAGGGGAAATCGTGCAGCGTTACGGTGATGATGGTAATGCCGATATTACTACTCGTCAAAACCTACAATTACGCGGTATTCGTATCGAAGATATTCCTGATATTTTCCAACGACTAAAATCCGTGGGTATGACTTCGGTACAATCGGGCATGGATAATGTCAGAAATATTACCGGTTCACCCATGGCAGGACTAGACGCGGATGAATTAATTGACACCAGGGAATTAGTCCAAAAAGTCCAAGATATGATTACCAACTACGGTCAAGGTAATTATCAATTTAGCAATCTGCCCCGCAAATTTAATATTGCCATCGAGGGGGGACGCGATAACTCGGTTCATGCGGAAATTAACGATATTGCCTTTGTTCCTGCCTATAAAGGGGGAGAATTAGGCTTTAATGTCGTGGTAGGTGGCTTTTTCTCGGCTAAACGCTGTGAAGCGGCAATTCCCATGAATGTTTGGGTGAGACCTAATCAGGAGGTGGTGGATTTATGCCGAGGGATTTTAGAAGTTTACCGCGATAACGGATTGCGTGCCAATCGTCAAAAATCCCGTTTAATGTGGTTAATTGATGAGTGGGGAATTGAGGAATTCCGCACGCGGGTGGCTAATCACTTAGGTTATCCTTTGGCAACGGCAGCCGAAAAAGACGCTATTGACTGGGAAAAACGGGATCATTTAGGAGTTTTTCCGCAAAAACAGGAGGGATTGAGCTATATCGGTCTTTGTATTCCCGTTGGTCGTCTATTTGCCGATGATATGTTCGATTTAGCCCGGATTGCCGAAGTGTATGGCAGCGGAGAATTGCGTTTAACCGTGGAACAAAACGTGATTATTCCCAATATAGCGGCTGAAAATGTTACGACTCTTTTAACCGAGCCTTTACTGGCTAAGTTTACCCCCAATCCCACTCCTTTACAACGAGCGCTCGTTTCCTGTACGGGGGCGCAATTCTGCAATTTTGCCCTGATTGAAACCAAAAATAAGGCTGTGGACTTGATTCGTCAGTTAGATGCCGAATTAAATATTCCCCGGGGTGTGCGTATGCACTGGACCGGTTGCCCTAACTCCTGCGGACAACCCCAAGTGGCCGATATCGGTTTGATGGGGACAAAAGCGCGCAAAGACGGCAAAACCGTGGAAGGAGTTGACCTCTATATGGGGGGTAAAGTGGGTAAAGATGCTCACCTGGGCAGCTGTGTACAAAAAGGGATTCCCTGTGAAGACCTAAAATCGGTGTTAACTTCTATCCTCATCGAGCAATTTGGGGCGACACCGAAGGGTTAATTAACAAGTTTCTCGATGTAGGGTTGATTCATGAATCAACCCTACCCAAACCCCCCGTTGGGGGCGTGGCGCCGCCCCCAAACCCCGGAGCGCATTAGTTTTTCGGTGGGATGCTTACAGGCAGCCGCTGACACATCTGTAATAATTTAAGAGTCACTCCCCTTGCAGAAGTGCCTCTCCTGATATGTAGCCTATACTCAAGGGATTTAGCATGAGATGGGAATCGTTACTTAGCTTCAAATTGAGCTTGTTTACGAAGTAATTCCCCGATGGTTAAATTGGGTTGAGGTCGGCCATCAAAAACCGTTCCTATCTCAAATTTTTGCAACTGTACCCGTGCCAAATGATAGGCCTCATCGGGTAGGGGAATATAACCAATACTATCTAATAAATTGGGAACTCGATCGAGATAATATTCGACAAATTTCTCTAAAGCGGGATTCTCTTGGGCTTTTTGGGCATTAACATAAATAAACAAAGGACGAGATAAAGGCTGATATTTACTATCCTCTACATTGGTGCGAGTTGGTTCAATACCGTTAACTTTCAAAGCTTTTAATTTATCCCGATTTTGTTCATAGTAAGCATGGCCAAAATAGCCTAATGCGTTGGGATCTTGACTGACGGCATTAACTAGAGCTTCATCATCTTCACTAAAGTTAAAATCCCCACGACTGGCATCTTTGCCGTTAATTACCTCACTAAAAAAATCGTAGGTTCCTGAGTCTTTACCCGGCCCATGAAGGGTAATCGGTTGGTCAGTCCAAGCGGGATTAATTTGATTCCAACGTTTGATTTTATTCTCGGCTGCTGGTTCCCAAATAGTTCTTAATTCTGTGGTGGAAATATCATCAACCCAGTTATTTTGGGGATTGACTACCACGGTTAAAGCATCAAAAGCGATCGGTAGTTCGATAAATCTTACCTTATTAGCATCACATTCTTTTAATTCTTCCACAGAAATCGGCCGAGAAGCATTATTAATATCCGTTTCTCCCGCACAAAATTTTCTAAAACCGCCGCCGGTTCCCGAAATATTAGCGTCAATTTTAACATCAGCCAAAGCTTTGTTAGGGGTATTAGCTTTAAAATCTTCGATAACTTTGTCGGTAATTGGTGCTACGGTACTCGAACCATCAATTTTAATTGGTTTTAGGTCTTGAGGATTAATATTGGCACAAGCGGGGAAAAGTAGAGCAGTTCCTAGGATGGTTGCGACTACTTTGGTCGGACGAGATAGCTGAGTTAAAATTTCTAGCATAGGTGTCAAAAGGAGAAAGTAAAAAGTAAAAAAATGGCGTTAGGTGTTGGCTGTAAACCTTAATCTTTTCTTTGTTGTTTTTACGTCACTATAATGGTAAGGAAAGAGAAAACCCCTATCTAAACCTGAAAAGTTAGCGGCTTTACCCGCGACTTAAAACTAATGTTTAGTCAAAATAAATGGTAAAAGAAGTTGAGATTTTTGTCTAGTTATCGAGAAAACTTTTCTTGACAATACATTACGTTTTTTTATTCACTTCTTAACCTATTCTTTACCAAGGCGTGGTAGGTTTTAGCGTAAGATTTAAGGCAGTTTACGGATCAAAATTAATCCTATGCTCAACAAAAACAGAACCCATTTACTAACAGCCTTATCCATAGCCACTTTAACAGCGACTTTAACCGCTTGTGGGGGCGGCGATACGGCGGGAACTAGCACAGAAGGGGACAATAGAATCGCCCAAGTTCCCCTAAAAGGAGAAGTTGCCCTCAATGGTGCGGGTGCTTCTTTTCCTGCACCCCTATATCAAAACTGGTTTGTCACCATTAATCAACTATTTTCTAAACTGCTAATTAACTATCAATCTACTGGTAGCGGGGCAGGAGTCGAACAATTTATCCAAGGTACGATCGATTTTGGTGCTTCCGACGTAGCCATGACTGACGAAGATATGGCCAGGGTTAGCCGCGGGGTTTTACTGCTACCGATGACGGCGGGAAGCATCGTTATGGCTTATAATTTGCCCGGAGTAGAAGGGCTGAAACTAAGTAGGGAAGCCTATGTAGGCATCTTTTTAGGCACGATTACCCGTTGGAACGATGCCAAAATCGCCGCCGATAACCCCGATTTAAAACTACCCGATCAAGAAATTACCGTAGTTCACCGGGCAGACGGTAGCGGAACAACGGGAGTTTTTACCAAGTTTTTAAGTGCCGTTAGTCCCGAATGGAAAAAAAGCATCGGGGAAGGAAAAGCCGTACAATGGCCGACCAAAAAAGGTAAATTTCTCGGTGGTAGGGGCAATGAGGGCGTAACTGCCCTAATTCAACAAAATCCAGGCTCGATCGGTTATATTGAGTACGGTTTCGCTAAAAATAATAACCTGCCCATGGCCGCCCTGCAAAATCAGGCGGGTAAATTTGTCATTCCCGATGAAACCAACGCCGCTGCTACCCTCGCTAACGTTGAACTGCCTGAAAATTTACGCGCTTTTATCGTTGATCCCCCTGGGGAAAATTCCTATCCCATTGTCACCTATACCTGGATGTTGGTTTATAAAAAATACAACGATCCCCAAAAAGCTTTAGCAATGGAGGCGATGATCGAATTTGGACTTAATCAGGGACAAGAACAAGCCGGTCTCCTTGGTTATATTTCCCTACCGAAAAATGTCCGCGAACGAGTAGCCGCCGCTGCCGATGTCATCTATCCTGATTACACGATCAAGGTGGATTAGTCGCCGAAAAAATGTATTCAAAGTTACAATAATAGTGTAGAAAGGCCAATTTCGACCTTAGCTACCTCAAACTAGCTGGATTTTAACCCTAATCATGAGTGCGCCCACAGTTTCGCCCGACTCAACTTTCAAAGAACGTCCAGAATCGGAAAAAATCCTCGATAAAAGCTTTGTCGGATTAACCACCGCCTTTGCCATCGCTATTGGGGTAATTTTGCTCCTAATTGCCCTAGTTATTTTTATTCGGGCCTTACCAGCGATTCAAACCTTTGGTCTGGGATTTTTGACCAGTAGCGCTTGGAATCCCGTGCGCGGTCGGGAAGAATTCGGAGTTCTGCCGGTTATCTACGGAACTCTCGTTAGTTCTCTGATTGCCCTCCTGATTGCTGTTCCCCTCGGCATCGGTTCAGCCATTTTTTTAAGCGAAGATTTTATTCCCTTAAATGCGCGGACAATTTTGGTTTTTCTCGTACAACTTTTGGCCGCTATTCCCAGCGTTGTTTACGGATTGTGGGGCATTTTCGTACTGATTCCTATACTCAGACCCCTTGGTAACTGGTTAAATGCTAATTTTAGTTGGATTCCTCTGTTTAGTACTCCTTTAGGGGGTCCTGGAATGTTACCGGCAGGGGTTATTTTAGCAATTATGATCCTGCCGATTATTATCGCTATCTCTCGTGACTCTTTGGCCGCTTTACCGCCAGATTTGCGGCAAGCTTCCCTAGGTTTGGGGGCCACCCGTTGGGAAACGATTTTTCGGGTATTAATTCCTGCCGCTTTTTCCGGGATTGTCGGGGGGATTATGTTAGCTTTAGGGCGTGCTTTAGGGGAAACCATGGCAGTAACGATGATTATCGGCAATTCTAACCGCATTAGTGCCTCTATTCTCGCCCCCGCTAACACGATCGCTTCCTTATTGGCTAACCAATTCGCCGAAGCATCAGGAATGCAAGTATCGGCACTCATGTATGCGGGTTTTGTTCTCTTGGTTTTGACCCTAGTAGTCAATATCTTCGCAGAATTAATCGTTAATCGCGTCAAAGCTAAGTATTAAGCCATCGTTCGTCAGTTATCAGTTATCAGTTATCAGTTATCAGTTTTGAGTTTTAAGTTTTAAGTTTTGAGTGAGCAGTATGTATGGATCTTCTCGACTTTGTTTGATAATTTTTGCTTATGGAATCGTGAAATGCTTACTAGGCGACACTTTTAGGACTATTTTGCGGAAAAAACTATCAGTATAGACCTCGTTTCCACACAGAAACCAGAAAAGCCTATGTATTAAGTGATCATCATCAAATGGCAGTTTACTGCTGTCTTTTCACTTTTCACTGTTTACTGTTTACTAATCACTGATTACTGTTCACTGATAACTGATAACTGATATGGATAGTGCGAATTTAGGCAATAATCTCAAAAAGAAACCGAGTAGTCCTCGATCGCTATTGGGGGCAATTATGACCGTTCTCTCGGCTTTATGTTTAGCTGTCACCGTGATTCCCCTCTTTGCCGTCCTAGGCTTTGTTTTTGTGCAAGGGGTGGGTCGTTTAAACCCTAATCTCTTTACCAAATTACCACCACCGCCGGGGTTAGGAGGAGGAGGCATCGCTAACGCCATTTTAGGGACAATTATTGTCGTTGCCCTCGCCACAGCGATCGCAGTTCCCATCGGCGTTTTAGCGGCGGTTTATCTCTCGGAATTTAGCGGTGATAACAAACTTGCCCAGGGTGTGCGCTTTGCTACCAACGTTTTAGCGGGTGTCCCTTCGATTATTGTCGGGGTTTTCGCCTACGGTTTGTTAGTTGCCCCCTTATTTGGCGAAGGAACAGCCCTTTTAGGCTTTTCTGCCCTGGCCGGTTCGATCGGTTTAGCGGTGTTAATGTTACCGACTATTATTAGAACCACCGATGAGGCTTTAAAAATCGTTCCCCAAGACATCCGCTGGGCAGCCATGGGTTTAGGGGCCTATAACTACCAAACCGTCCTAAAAATCGTCCTTCCTGCCGCAGTTCCCGCTATTTTAACCGGTGTGACTTTAGCAATTGCTAGGGCTGCCGGGGAAACCGCCTCCTTAATTTTTACGGCATTATTCTCTAACTTTTGGCCTCGGGGTGTCTTTGAACCGATTGCCACCCTTTCGGTCTTAGTTTTCAATTTTGCTACTGCCCCTTTTGCCCCTCAACAGCAATTAGCTTGGGCAGGTGCTTTAATTCTGGTGCTTTTGGTGTTGGTAACTAACATTTTATCCCGTTTAGCCACGCGCCAGAAAACCTATTAAGTCAAGGAAAAAGTGAAAAGCAAAAAGGGATATTTAAGTAAAAATCCACCTATCTTTCTGATTTCTCAATTAGCCAAATTCAAGGGAAATAATTTATGCTAACTAACTCTAAAACCCATTCTACAGGAACCGTTTTAAAGGTCGATAAGGCTGATATTTATTATGGTAATTATCGGGCAGTACGAGATGTTTCCATCGATATTCCCAAAAATAGAGTCACCGCTTTTATCGGACCCTCTGGCTGTGGAAAGAGTACCATTCTCAGGTGTTTTAATCGTCTCAATGATTTAATTCACGGTTTTCGTATTGACGGCAAAGTTTTTTATCATAACCAGGATATTTACTCTCAAGAGGTGGATCCTGTCGAAGTAAGAAAATATATCGGTATGGTGTTCCAGCGCCCTAATCCTTTTCCCAAATCCATCTATGATAATGTGGTTTACGGAGCGCGATTAAATGGTTATAAAGGCGATTTAGATGAATTAGTAGAAACTTCCTTGCGTCGAGCAGCTCTCTGGGAAGAAGTAAAAGATAAACTGAAAGAAAGCGGTTTTTCCCTATCGGGGGGACAACAACAAAGATTATGTATTGCTCGCACTATTGCCGCTCAACCAGAAGTATTATTAATGGATGAACCCTGTTCGGCACTCGATCCAATTTCAACTTTAAAAGTTGAGGAATTAATGCACGAATTAAAAGAACGTTATACAATTATTATTGTTACTCACAATATGCAACAAGCTACTAGAGTAGCAGATTTAACGGCTTTTTATAACGCTGAACCCACCGATAAAGGTGGCAAAATTGGTTATTTAGTCGAGTTTGATCATACGAACAAAATCTTCGGTGATCCTCAAGAACAAGCAACTAAAGATTATGTTAGTGGACGTTTTGGCTAAATCAGTTATCAGTTATCAGTTATCAGTTATCAGTTATCAGATGTGAGTTTTCAGTGAACAGTATGAAGTGGCAAGTTGGGAGTTTTCTTTTCACTGATTACTGATTACTGTTTACTGGTTACTGAAAAAAACACCCATCTTCTTTTTCCTTTGAAAATTATGTATAGTACCGATGTTGTTACCGATGCGGTTTTGAGAACCAAAAACTTAAATGTTTACTACGGTTCTAATCTTGCTGTTCGTGATGTTAACCTTGATATTCCTGAGAAAAAAGCTATCGCTTTTATTGGTCCCTCTGGCTGCGGAAAAAGTACGGTTTTGCGCTGTTTTAATCGCATGAATGATCTGGTTAAAAGTGCCAAAATCGAGGGAAAAGTTACCTTTCGCGGCCAAGATATTTATGGTAATTCCGTTAATCCTGTGGGGTTACGCAGTCGCATCGGTATGGTTTTTCAGAAACCGAATCCTTTCCCTAAATCTATCTATGAAAATATCGCTTTTGGGGCGCGTTTAAATGGTTACATCGGTGATATGGATCAATTAGTAGAGGAATCTTTAAAAAAGGCCGTTCTCTGGGATGATGTTAAAGATAAACTCAAAGAAAGTGGTTTAGCTTTATCGGGGGGACAACAACAAAGGTTATGTATTGCTCGCGCTATTGCGGTTAAACCAGAAGTTATTTTAATGGATGAACCCTGTGCGGCACTCGATCCAATTTCTACTCTAAAAATTGAGGAATTAATTCACGAATTGAAAACCCAATATACTATAGTTATTGTCACCCACAATATGCAACAAGCGTCGCGGGTTTCTGATTTAACGGCTTTTTATAATGCTGAACCGACCCCAAAAGGTGGTAAAGTGGGTTATTTAGTGGAATATGATCGCACCGAGGCTATCTTTCAAAATCCCGCTCAAGAATCGACTAAAGATTATGTTAGCGGTCGTTTTGGTTAAAGTATTAATAATTAATCGTTATTCATGACTCCGGGATAGATTAATTTTTTCCCTATGGAATGATTGAAAAACGATTAACTTAACTGATTGCGAAAACGTTTGGCACTAATAGTTAAAAGTATCACAGCGAAACCAATCAGAGCCAATACATGAACCCATAAAGCTTCTAAACCGACACCTTTTAAAAGAATACCGCGGATAATAGCTATGTAGTGACGGAGAGGATTAAAAAGAGAGAGATATTGAAAAAATGGCGGCATCGTTTCAATCGGTGCGATCGCTCCTGATAATTGTACCATGGGTAAATTGATAAAAAAGGTGGTTAAAACTACCTGCTGTTGGGATTGACAGAGTGTCGCTAACATAATACCGACACCAATACTAACAAAAATATAGAGACTAGCTAAAGCCATAAATAGGAAAAAGTTGCCCCGAAATGGCACATTAAAAATCACTTTACCGATGGTTAATGCTAACAAAACATCACCCAAAAGGAGGATGAATAAAGGCACAACTTTAGCTAACAAAATCTCCCAAGCAGCGGCAGGAGTCATCAGTAATTGTTCGAGAGTTCCCGTATCTTTTTCTTTAACAACGGTGATGGAAGAAACGATCGAACCGATTAAAGTTAATACTAATCCCATGACTCCGGGGACAAAAAACCAACTGCTAGAAAGTCCGGGATTATAAAAGAAAATTACTTGTGTTGAGATGGGAAGTGGCCGATTTTGATTAACTTTTCCCGTGCCGAATTCTTGGACAATTTGATTGATATAACCCTTAGCAATTCCTGCGGTATTGGCATCCACTCCATCGATAAAAACTTGAATAGATGCGGTTTTTTCTTGGGTGAGATTGCGACTAAATTCGGGAGGAATTATTAAACCGGCGGTTAATTTTCCTGTTTCCACCTGTTGGGTTAATGTCTTCTCATCAAAAGTGATCATTTCGGCATCAAAAATCTGATTTTCGGTAAAAGCATCGATGAGGGAGCGACTTTCAGCAGTAGCGGCATAATCGACTATTCCTAATTTGATATGATGAACATCGGGATTAAGCGCAAATCCATAAATTAATAGTTGAAGAGTTGGGGGGAAAATCAAGAGAATAATTAACTGTTTGTTGCGTAATATCTGGCGAATTTCTTTAAGAACTAAAGATAAAAAACGACCTGTAAATAATTGCTTAAACATCTTATTATTCTCCTAGCTGCATTCTTGATAGAGCTTTTATTGCCAATAAAAATAAGACCATTCCCAAGAGAAAAATGATAACTAAATTATTGCCAATACCCGCCCAACCCACACCCCTGACAAAAGCATCTCTAGTAATTTCGATATAATAACGAGCGGGAACTATATTTGATACTAAAGAGAGGGGAAAGGGAATATTACTTAACGGATAAATAAAACCACTGAGTAATAAAGCAGTGAGAAAACCCACTAAAGAAACACCTTGCACCGCAGAATTTTGATTACTGGTACGCGCACCTAACATTAATCCAAACATCACACTTGCCCATAAATAGAGGATAGTTCCTAACAGTAATGGCATTGGATCACCAGCAAAATTTAATTGAAAAATTAGACTTCCTAAACCCATAACTCCGATAGCGATTCCGATTCCTACTATTAGATAAGCGAGGGATTTACCTAGTATTAATTCTTCGGCAGTGAGAGCGGAGGCATAAACTTGTAAAATTGTGCCTTTTTCCTTTTCTCGTACCATAGCGATCGCTGATAAAAGTGAGGGAAAAATCCATAAAACCACAGCATAAACCCCCGGCACAATATAGAGAGATTCTTGTCGTCCCGGATTAAACCAAAGTCGGGTGGCAGTTTCGATAGGAATAGTAGCAGAAATTAAGTTTTCTGCTTGTAAAAAAGAGCGGGTAGTCGCTTTAATCCCATTGCGAATAATTCGGGCATTATTAGCATCTGTACCATCAACAATTGCTTGAATTTCGGCAGTTTTATTGGCTTGTAAATTACGACTAAAATCGGGAGGAATCACAACAATTGCCCTAGCAATACCTCGATCTAAAGCGGTTTCAGGGTTGCCTTCCCAAACCACGGGAATAAATAAATTAGTGGCAAACAAGTGATCGCTATAATTTTGACTAAAAACTGTTTGATCTTGATTTTGCACTAAAAGCGGTATATCTTTCGCCTCTAAACGAATAGCAAAACCAAAGATAAAAAGAGTCATCACGGGCAAAATGAAAGCGAGGGCGAGGGTAAGTCGATCACGACTAAACTGCACTAATTCCTTACGACATTGGGAGATAATTCGTTTCATAAAATTGCCCGATTACGGATAAATTTCTGCAGCAGTTTTAAAGTTTTAAATAACTAAGTAGGGAGGCACAATCATTTGTAGTAACCCATCGGGGCGTTGGGTTTCATACTTCAACCCAACCTACGTTCTCAATCCCAGCTTTTGGGGGGGTTCTACTCCCCAAACCCCCAAGCTGAGAGCGATCGGCAGTTTTTCCGCAACGAAGTCACTGGTATCCGTAGAGAAGTTAAGCGAATCGTAGAGCATCTTTTCGGACAATCCCCAGATCGGGAGCAAAGATTAGCCAACGGGTATATATTATCCAAGTTACCAGCAAAAAGCTTGATCAACCCTCATTAATTCTCTGCACAACGCTGATAAATGCGTCTTCTAAAGAAAAGGGAAGCAAACGCAAGGATTGTACCTGTATTCCCGCGTCGCTGACAATCTTTTTTATCTCTGGAATTTCCCTGTCGGCATAATCGAGAGTGAGGTGCAAGCAATCGCCAAAAATCGAGACGCGCCAAGCTTGTAAACGGGTTTTTAAAATTTCTGCCGCTTGTTGCACTTGATCGAGACGTAATTCGATTAATTGCCCCGGTTGTGCTGCTTTAATTTGACTGGGGGAACCTTGCATCACCACTTCTCCAGCTACCATAAAACCCAGACGATTGCATTGTTCCGCTTCTTCGAGATAATGGGTTGTCACTAATACCGCAGTTCCCTGACGAGCCAAATCGTTAATTAAGCGCCAGAATTGTCGTCGCGCTAGGGGATCAACTCCAGAAGTGGGTTCATCGAGAAATAGTATCTCCGGTTCGTGCATGACGGAAGCGCCAAAAGCGACGCGTTGTTTCCATCCTCCCGGCAGTCTTCCGGTTAACATTGTTTCCCGTCCGATTAATCCCACCGTTTCCAAAACCCAAGCGATTTTTTGCTGACGGTAGCGCGGGGGAACCCCATAAACCCCGCAGTAAAATTCCAGATTTTCGACCACAGTGAGATCATCATAAATAGTAAATTTTTGACTCATATAACCAATTTTTTGCCGTAAGGCGGGATTACGCAGGTCTTGACTGCGCCCAGCTAGGGAAATATCGCCCCCAGAGGCGGAAAGTAGCCCACACAGCATTTTAATCGTGGTGGTTTTTCCCGCACCGTTTGCCCCCAATAAGCCGTATATTTCTCCGTAATCAATGGTTAAAGTAACACCTTTGACGGCGCAAAAATTAGCGAAGGTTTTCCGCAAATCCCTAGCATCGATCGCTATTCCCGTGGTGATGGGCTCGGATTTAAACTTTGGTAAGGGGATAAAAGGGGGATCGGAACCCTGTTGTCGCAAACGGGTGACAAAGACGTTTTCTAGGGTTGCCTCGCTAGGGTTGATATCGCTGAGATGATCGATCGCATTCTGAATAATTCTGGTTGCTTGCTGGGGATTGCCAGTTAACACATCTAGACGATCACCAAATAACTGCACGTCATTAATATTTTGTCCATCCACCAAAAGAAGTATTTTTTCGGCGGTAGCGACGATATCGGGCGATCGAATTTCCAGACGTTGTAAACCAAGACGTTGGCGCAATTGGCTGAGGGTTCCGATCTCGTGAATTTCTCCCTCGTACATCAAAGCGATGCGGTGACAACGTTCCGCTTCATCAAGGTAGGGAGTGGCCACCACAATTGTTATACCTTCGCGGGCTAAAGTGGCTAAAATATCCCAAAATTCTCGCCGAGAGACGGGATCAACTCCGGTGGTGGGTTCATCGAGAAGTAGGATTTGGGGACGGGAAATCAGGGCGCAACAGAGGGCGAGTTTTTGTTTCATACCCCCGGAAAGTTGCCCAGCCAGGCGATCGCCGATGCCCTTCAGGTTCATTAAAGTTAAATATTTATCCCGACGCGCTTGCCAATCCCTCTCGGTTACTCGGCGCAAATTGGCCACATAACGCAGGTTTTCATCAATGCTGAGGTCAAGATAGAGGGAAAATTGTTGGGTTAAATAGCCGATAGTTTGACGGACGTGACGGGGCTTTTTCCCCGCTAAATCCACATAACCACCCGATGGGTTCATCACCCCGCCCAGAATGTGAAAGGTGCTGGTTTTTCCCGCTCCATCTGGACCAATTAAGCCAAAAATTTCCCCCGGATAGACTTGGAAATTTATCCCTCTGACGGCGGCAAAATTGCCGTAGTTTTTCTGGAGGTTGACGACTTCAATTAAGGGGGATAAAGAGGTATCGGTGGGGGAAACCATGGTTATTTCAAGTCAATTTTGGCATCGGCGGGCATCCCGGGTTTAGCGTAGGTTTTCGACTGATCGATCGCTAATCTGACACCAAACACTTGCCGGACGCGATCTTTTTGGAAGTAAATATTTTCGGGAGTAAAGGCAGCTTTTAGATCGATCGCACTAACTTTAGCAGCTAAGGGGCGATCGGGATCGGAGTCGAGAAATACCTGCGCCGGTTTGCCCACATAAATTTTGCCGATGTCCCCTTCGGGTATGTAGGCGCGCAGATAGATCGATTGGGGATCGATGACGGTGAGCAGGGTTTTCCCACTGGTAACTACGGCCCCCGGTTGCAAAGGTCGATCCTGAACCACTCCACTAATCGGGCTTTTTACCACCATAGAGTCGAGGCGTTTTTGTAATTGTCGTTGATTAGCGATCGCTGCTTGTAAATTTGCCCGGGCTATGGCTAATCGGGCCTTAGCTTGTTCTTTTTGTTGTTGGTAAGCGCTTAACTGATTACTGCGAATGACGGGATTAAGGGCTGTAGAACGGGTTTGGGCTAAATTTCCCTGCGCTGCTCGCAGTTGCTGCCTGGCAGTGTTAACGGCGGCTTGTCGTGCCACGAGAGTCGCTTTAGCGGTGTCTAAGTCTGCTTTGGCTGCGTCGGCATCGGTGCGGGTGCGATCGAATTGTTGCTGGCTAACTACTCCTTGCCTAAATAGTTGATCGTAACGTTCTCGATCGGCTAAAGCCAGTTTTAATTGGGCTTCTGCCCTGATTATTGCCGCTTCTGCCTGTTTTACCTCCGCTTTGGCCTGTTCTACTGCCGCTTGACCGGCAGCAACGTTGGCGCTCGCTTGGCTAACTCGTCCAGAGGAGTCTTCTTTTGCTTGGGCTAAATTGGCCTCGGCTTCTTGAATGCGACTTTCGGCCACGCTAATATCTAACAATGCTTGTGCTTCCTCTTGTTGGGCGGCGTGAACAGACGCGATCGCTGCTTGCAGTTGTTGATTCACTTCCTCATCGACGATTACTGCGATCACTTGTCCTGCTTTTACTCGATCGCCCTCCCGGACTAGAATTTGATCTACTCTTCCGCCAGTTTTTGCCCCGATATCGGTTTCGTCTGCTTCAATCCTGCCACTGACATTGAGTACCGTAGCTGAGGGGACCGGGGCAAAATGTCGCCAACCGAGATAACCGGCGGCTATCACAACAGCTAGGGGCAACAGCAACCGCGGGTTGAATTGCCGTTTTTCCGGGGCTACCGGCAAGTTAGGAACCGGGTGCGATCGAGCCATTACCTTTATCTCTCAAATTTGGCCAAGGTTGATAGTTCGATCTTAAACGATCACTAGGGGCGCAATTTTTGAGAACTTATAAGTAGTCGTGGACAATTAATTTCCTAGTTGAGACAGGAGACCTTTCAGTTATCAGTAAACAGTGATCAGTGAATTGAAAAATCACATCTGATAACTGGTAACTGAGCAATGAAACTGATTCAAGGCTTACGGCTAACAGCTTAGAACTGTAATTAATTTTGCTTAGGTAGTAAAATTAACTAGCAAAATACCAATTTTCCATAGTATTTGAGATGCGCTTATCCTGATCTAATCTGTAATGATGGGAGCAATTATTTTTTCTTGGCATCGGCTTAAACCTCGTCTATTTTCCCTAGAAAATCTTGCCGATAAAATTACTAACTAACTAACTACTTTTTATAATCAAGTTTAAGGTTAAGAGTGATTAAGGTAAATTTAATCTTATCTTAACCAAAAAATCTAAAATATTTCTAGATTTAAAAATAATATTTGTGCCTTAAACTATATTTTGAAGAAAGTTCAACTTTCCCAATTGTGCAGGATTCTTCCACCAGAAAACTTATGATATTCTCAACTGCTACCCTAACTCGTGTGTGTGCTGTCTCCTTCGCCACGGCAGCGGCCCTAGCAGGGACGATGGGAGAAGCTTTCGCCCAAACCCTGAACGGTGCGGGAGCCTCCTTTCCCGCGCCCCTATACCAGCGTTATTTTGCCGACTATAAAAACGCCACCGGTGTCACCGTTAACTATAATTCCGTCGGTAGCGGTGCTGGTATTCGGCAATTTATCGCCGGAACCGTCGATTTTGGTGCTTCTGATGTGGCTCCTTCCTCCTCGGAAAAAAGCCAGATGAAAAACGGTTTACTGCTAGTTCCCACCGCCGGAGGAGCCGTCGCCGTGGTGTATAATCTGCCCGGGGTAAATAACCTGCAAATTTCCAGGGCTAACCTCGGTAAAATCTTCAGTGGCGAGATCACCAACTGGAAACAAGTAGAGCCGAAACTGCCCGACCGACCGATTAAAGTAGTGGTTAGGGCTGATGGTAGTGGTACTACCGAGATTTTTACCTCTCACCTGAGTGCTATTAGTCCTTCTTTCAAAAGTAAAGTGGGAACCAGCAAAGAACCTAACTGGGGTTTTACCGTTCTCAAGGGACCGAAAAATGATGGTGTGGCAGCCCTGGTTAAACAAACAGAAGGCTCGATCGGTTACGTTCAAGATACCTTTGCCCGCAAAAACGAAGGGGCAACCATGAGAACTGCCAAAGTTCAAAATAAAGCCGGTCAATTTGTCGAACCGAGTCTCGCTCAAGCTAACAAAGCTATGGAAGGGATCAAGTTTAACGCCGATTTTACCGCTAATATGGACGATCCGGGCAGTGGTTATCCGATCGTCGGGATTACTTGGTTATTAGTACCGAAAGACTACGCTGATAACAAAAAAGCGGCGGAAATTAAAAGACTGTTGACTTGGATTCTCACCACTGGTCAAGGTATTAACAATCAATTGGAATTTACCCGGATTCCTCAATCGGTGACTCAAAAAGTTTTAGCCGAAGTTAACAAAATCAAGTAAATACTTTTGTATTAGTTTAGGCTTGCTTGTCACCGCTTTCCAGTAAGATGGAAAAAAGTTACCGGTTAAGTCCATAACTAATAACTGCAAGTATTTCTTTTCTGTGGGCTGAACAATGTTCAGCCCCTACAGTTGTATTTGAAATAACTAATAACTGGTAATCGCGCTCTACCTTATGGCTAATTTTTCTGAACCCGTTGAGTCTTTTGATCTCTCGGCGGCCAATCTTAACGAAAACCCCGGCACTGCGGGTTTATTTGATCGCATTTTTACGGTCTTAGTCTGGATTTGTGCCGCCTCTGGTTTAATTTTTCTGCTCTGGATGGCCTGGATTGTTTTTCAGGATGCGCGGCCGGCGATCAATGAATTCGGTCTGGGATTTCTCTGGGGAACCACTTGGGATGTTAACGTCCTCAAATTTGGTGGTTTACCCTTTATTTTCGGTTCCGTTGTTTCCTCGATTCTGGCTCTTTTATTAGCCATTCCCCTTAGTGTTGCCGTTGCTTTAACCACTAGCGAGAATTATTTGCCGGCCAGTATCCGTTATCCCATCGGTTTTCTGGTGGAATTAATTGCCTCGATTCCTAGCGTAATTATCGGTTTATGGGGGATTTTCGTGCTAATTCCCGTGCTTAAACCCCTGCAAGAATGGTTATTTCAAAATCTTGCTTGGTTCCCTTTATTTAGTACCCAACCTTTGGGACCAAGTATGTTGATCGCCGGTGTGATCCTGGCCATCATGATTGTGCCGACTATTTCCGCTATCAGTCGCGATGTCTTGCTTACCGTCCCCCCCGAATTACGCAGCGCCTCCATGGCCCTAGGGGCGACTCGTTGGGAAACCATCTGGCGCGTGCTGTTGCCGGCGGCCAGTTCTGGCATTATCGGGGCGATTATCCTCGGTTTAGGGCGCGCTTTAGGGGAAACTATGGCGGTGGCCATGGTAATCGGTAACTCCTCGATTATTAGTCCCTCCCTCTTGGCCCCCGGTTATACTATTCCTGCTGTACTAGCTAATACCTTCCCAGAAGCTTTTGAAAAAGTCCATATCGGAGCTTTGATGTATCTAGCTTTGATTCTATTTGTTATTACTCTGGCTGTCAATAGTGTAGCGGCTTTATTAGTACAATTTATCAACCGCAATCGTTAATTTTATGAGCCAAGGAGCTTTTCCCGAAGAAGATTTACAGCAACCCCTGTCACCGTGGCGACATTTTTTTACCAACGGTCTCACGGGGTTAGCGATCGCTCTTAGTGCCATCGCCATTCTGCCTTTATTCGCTATCCTCTTTCAAATTGTCAAAGAAGGTTTACCCGGATTCAATTGGCAAGTTTTCACCTCTTTACCCGCCCCAGTTGGCTCAGATCCGAGTGTTCCCAACGGTTTTGCCAATGCGATCGTGGGGACTTTAACCATGGTCGGTTTAGCAGCCCTCGGCAGCATACCTCTGGGGATTCTCACCGGGGTTTTCCTCTCGGAATTCGCTCGGGGTTCCAAAATTGGCGGTATTCTACGCTTTGCGATCGTGGTGTTGAGTAGTACCCCTTCCGTCATCGTCGGGGTGTTTTCCTTCGGGGTTTTGGTCTTAACCACCAAACAATTTTCCGCCGTAGCGGGGGCCTTTGCTTTGGGGGTGATTATGTTGCCCATCGTCGCTTTAACCACGGAAGAGGCACTAAAACTAATACCCATGTCCTACCGTCTCGGTTCCTCCGCTTTGGGGGGTTCCCGTTTCGATACGGTATTTCGCATTGTCCTGCCAGCAGCGATCGCACCGATTATGACCGGGATATTATTAGCGGTGGCCCGGGCTGCCGGAGAAACCGCCCCCTTAATGTTTACGGCTTTATTTAGTCAATTTTGGCAGGAAAGTCTTTGGTCGCCCACACCAGCTTTAACGGTGTTGATTTATAACTACGCTAGTTCCCCCTTTCCTGAACAAAATTCCCTAGCTTGGACAGCTTCTTTAGTCCTGATTATCTTAGTTTTAATTACTAGCCTTCTTTCCCGTTTTGTCACTCGTAAACGCTCAAATTAAGCATTTTTATGATGATCGATTCCTCTACCATGAACACCCCTACTTCTCTAGCTAATTCGGCGATCAAAGTCGAAAATCTTAGCTTTTTCTACGGTAGCAAAAAAGCCCTAGAAGGGGTTTCTTTACAAATCCCGCAAAGGCAAGTAACCGCCATGATCGGCCCCTCTGGTTGTGGTAAATCCACTCTTTTAAAAGCCCTCAATCGCATCGGGGAATTAGAGGGACAAGTGACAGTTAAGGGCAAAGTTAGGTTTTTTGGCCAAGATATCTACGCCCCTAAAATTAACCTTCACACCTTACGGCGACAGGTGGGTATGGTGTTTCAGCGTCCTAACCCTTTTCCCGCTAGTATTTACGATAATATTGCCTACGGTATTAGAATTTATCGTTCCGCTAGTCGCGGGGAATTAGATGGGATTGTGGAATCAGCTTTAAAAGGGGCTGCTCTTTGGAATGAAGTTAAAGATCTGTTGAATAAATCCGCTTTAGGATTATCGGGAGGACAACAACAAAGATTGTGTATTGCTCGCGCTTTGGCAGTAAAACCAAAAGTATTATTAATGGATGAACCTTGTTCCGCTTTAGACCCCCTTTCTACCCTCAAAGTCGAGGAATTAATCCATGAGTTGAAGCAACAATACACGATCGTCATTGTCACCCATAATATGCAACAGGCCTCTAGAGTATCCGATCGCACGGCCTTTTTTAATGCCGATGAAACCCGCGTCGGTCGTTTGGTGGAATGTGATACCACCCAGAAAATTTTCACCGATGCAGTTAATCAACAAACTCGCGATTATGTGGCCGGTAGATTCGGTTAATTTCTCTTGTCAGGAGACGGGAGACAGTGATCAGTTATCAGTTATCAGTGATCACTGATCAGTAGTCAGGAGATTATTTTTATTTATTCTCCCCATTTCCCCATTTCCCCATTTCCCTACACCCTACACCCCACTCCCCACTCCCCACTCCCCACTCCCCACTCCCATAACCCAACCCCCTAAACCATAAGGCTGCCCGATTTTGCTAGGATAAGAAATGTAACAAGAATCTTTCTCAACAGTCGGATAATTCATGGGCAACGATACCATCACCTTACTCTCTTCCCGGGAAATTGAAAAAATGCGTCGAGCCGGACGATTAGCGGCTAAACTCTTAGATCATCTGGCAGATATGGTCAAACCGGGGGTAAGTACCCTAGAAATCAATGATGAGGCAGAACGTTGGACTCGCGCCCATGGAGCCAAAAGTGCGCCCCTAGGATACCATGGTTTTCCTAAGTCTATCTGTACTAGCATTAACGAGGTCATCTGTCACGGCATCCCCAGCGCCAATCAAATCCTCCAAGACGGCGATATTATTAACATCGATGTCACCCCGATTTTAGAAGGTTATCACGGCGATACTTCGCAGACTTTCTTTGTCGGTACTCCCTCCCCCTTGGCCAAAAAGTTAGTGGAAGTGACTAGAGAATGTCTGCAAAGAGGCATAGATGCAGTGCAGCCAGGGGGTAAAATCGGCGATATCGGCGCAGCTATCCAAGAATACGCTGAAGGACAAGGATTTTCAGTGGTTAGAGATTTTGTCGGTCATGGTATCAGTAATGTCTTTCACACCGGCCCGCAGGTTCCCCACTACGGCACTCGCGGCAAAGGCAAAAAAATTCGCCCCGGCATGGTATTCACCATTGAACCGATGATTAATGAGGGAACCTGGCAACATATTCTCTTAAAAGACGGTTGGACTGCTATTACTAAAGATGGTAAACTTTCAGCCCAATTTGAACACACCATTGCCGTTACCGAAACCGGTGTCGAAATTCTCACTTTACCCGATTAAAAAAGCCATCAGCCATCAGACTTCGGCGTGAGACTTCGGACGTTCGGCGAGACTTCGGCGTGAGCTTTTGTCGAACGCTCAGTCGAACCGCCGCGTGAGCTTTTGTCGAACGCTCAGTAGTTCGACACCGATGACCCCGAACAGGTGTTAAGTCAGGTGTCCCGTTCTCTAGAAACTATCTCCCAAAAACAGGTACAAAGCAATCTCGCTGCCGCTACCAGTATTCTCGCCGGGTTAGTATTAAATCGAGAGACGATTAAAAAAATCCTTCGGAGTGACATTATCAGAGAATCCGTCATCTATCAAGACATTTTAGAGGAAGGCGAGGAAAAAGGACTACAAAAAGGACGACAAGAAAGATTGCAAGAAGGCAAAGAAGAAAAAGCTCGACAAATTGCCCTAAAAATGCTATCTGCTGGTTTTTCTATCCCAGAAATTGCCCGATTTACCGATTTATCCCCCGACGTGATCGAGGAATTACAATCGAGAGACGATTAAAAAAATTCTTCGGAGTGACATTATGAGAGAGTCCGTCATCTATCAAGATATTTTAGAAGAAGGTAGAGAAGAAGGAGAATTATCCGCTAAATTAAACTCCATTCCCCGTTTATCGGTCTTAGGACTAAGTGTAGAACAAATTGCCCAAGCTTTAGACTTAGAAATTGAACAAGTACAACAAGT
>SFAU01000280.1 GCA_007096045.1 Microcystis novacekii Mn_MB_F_20050700_S1
TTTTTATGTGGGTCAACATCTCTATCATTGGCTCCAGCTACATCAAATGTTCCCAAAAAATATAGAAGAGCTAATGCAAATTAGCCGCTATCGGTTGAAGGATTACATCAAAGGACAAAAAGCTATATCGCTTGCCCTATCTACCTTCTAGCTCGCTTGTCCCCCTCTCAGCATTTCTTCTATCCCAAATCTTTTCTGATAGCTGGACAGAGCTTCTTCGAGACTTTCGAGATTAGTTAAAATCAACCATCCTTCTTCTGCCGTCCATCCTCGATATTTACGTTTCCATTTAGCCGCAATATTAATATTGTCAAATCCTTTAGTTTTAGTAACTTTAACTCCTTTCAAATATAGCGATAGTCCAGGAGCAAGCCCGATTTTTTCCAAGGTTTCCCAAACTTCTTTTTCCTGCTTAACATATTCACTTTTCTTTAATCTCAGGCAAAAATAGGTCTTTTCTTGGGTTCTTAGCCATTTGGCTAAATCTACTGAGCAAAACTCTCTGTCAGCTAAAACTACTTTCTTATAGTCTTTTAATAGCGGCAATATTCGACTCAATATCTCCTCTTGTGTAGAGGCATCACTATTTCCTTGGCGAGGTAACAATTCAAAATATATCGGTATCGCTCTCCTTTCAACAATTAGGCTTACCATCATCAAGTTTATCCGTTTCCATTTGGTTCTATCTATGGCTATATGTAAGAGCGCATTTACTGGATAGCTTTCCCTGATATAATTTAAGATAATCGGTAGCCAAATAGCTTCTATTGTTAGGTTGGGTAAGTCCAAAAATCTTGGTAATTTCTTGCGGCGGCTTTCCCACAAAATGGGTGAAGGGAATTTATTTGCTAATTCTTCTAGGTTGACCCATCGGTAGCTCTGAAGCAATTGTACTAAAATAGATAGAATTAGGTACTGCGCTTTATTGACTTGTGTGACTAGATGATTTTGGTAATTTTCTGGTAACATTTGCTTGATTCTTCTGAAGTTGCCAGGATAGCAACTTCTTTTTTTACCACATTTTGCTACACTTCGCTTATCATAAGGATTTCAGTCTTCTTTGTCACCCCGTCAGGCTATGATTACTATAGTCCGTAGTCGTGGTCTTTTATATGCCAAATTAAAACAAACCGAAAAAGCCAAAATTGATCTAGAACAAGCAGCTATATTATTCCGCCAACAGAATAATATGGTTGCTTATGAAAAGGTGATGCAGATTTTACGGGAATTAGGGGGATAAGCAGCGTAAGCGCATCTTAACAATCCTTGACAAAATGAACTTTATGTGAGTTGCCTACTCAGAGGGCGATTCAGGCATATTTGCGGAGAATTTGCCATTAAAGCCTGTTTTATTGGGTTTCTTGCCTCCTATTGACAGTAGGCTAAAACTAATAATTAATATCATCGTCGCAATCACTCGTGGACTGGAGACAACAACTGATTATTTTTACCCGTTATCCGGAATTGGGGAAAGTAAAAACCCGTATGATTCCAGCTTTGGCAGCCGAGGGAGCCGAAGAATTGCAGCGCAAACTGGCCGAATATACTCTCAGTAAATTAGCGGGTTTGAGGAGTTTTCTCTCCCTGATCATTTACTACCATGGCGGCAGCGAGGAGAAAATGCGTACTTGGTTAGGTGAGCATTATTGCTATCATTCTCAACGGGGAAAAGACTTAGGTGAAAAGATGCAAAATGCTTTTGCTGATGGTTTTGCTCAAGGGATGACAGCGATCGCTATTATTGGCACAGATTGCCCAGAAATCGGGGAAAAAGAGATTTTAGCAGCCTTTGAGGCCCTAAAAACCCACGATATGGTTTTAGGGCCAGCACTAGATGGAGGATACTACCTAATTGCTTTAAAACAGGTCTTTCCAGAGCTTTTTAGCGATATTCCCTGGGGAACGGGGGAAGTCTTGGCAAAAACCCAGACAATCGCCGCTAAACTGGCTTTAAAAACCGCTTATCTGCCTAAATTAGCCGATATTGATCGCCCGGAAGACCTGCCTATCTTAAAAAAATACCTGCCAGAATTAAGGTTGAACGATGACGGGGGTTCCCATGCGGACTAAATCAAACAACACTTTCACATCCCGATTACGCATCCGCACACAACCATGGGAAGCGGCGCTACCGAGGGAATTTTCTGCGGGGGTCCCGTGAAAACCGATGGAATTTTTGCCGTCACTCCAAAAACCGATCCATCTTTCCCCCAAAGGACTATTGGGACCGGGGGTGCTGACTTTTCCTGTCCAGGGACTTTTCCAGACGGGATTGCGAACTAATTCCCGCACTTCAAATTTACCTGTGGGGGTTTCCCAGCCTTTTTTGCCGACGGCGACGGTAAATTGTGCTAAAACTTGCTTATCTTGATAAACGTAAACTTTTCTCTCTTTCAGTTTTAGGACCAGATGGGTAGCGAGAGTTTGATTGGCCGCCGTATTCGGGGTGACAGTGCTGATTTGGTTAGCTTGGGCCGGATATAGGGGTAAACAAGTTAATCCTAATCCGATGATTAAGAGGGTCAAATTTCGTTTGAACGCCATTGTTCCCACACTCCTCAATTGCTATGGCGATAATTTTTAAGGATAGCAAATAGGGAACTTTTTGGAAGCTCAAGCCGCTTACACTGTGCCAGTTCTAGCTTCGTACTGCCGACAACCTTCACAAGGACCTGGGGGATTAACCGCACAACGCAAGTGGGGGGAATAGGCGTTAAAACGACAACTAAGATCACCGATCAAGGCCAGTTTATTCTCTGTCCCTAGAGGGATTGACAAAAAATCACCGGCCATCACCCTGCTGTATTCGTGACGATGGCGAATCCTTCTCAAACGGTTACTTAATCTCTGTTGGGATCGGTTAATTAACCAGAGACTAAGCAGAGAGGGAAAGATGGCAAGGATAAAAACAAAGGTTATCCTGATCACGATTTCAGTTTAGGCGATCGCCAGTGATGCTAACTTATTATTAAGGCCAGCACTAGAAATTAGGCCATAACTAGGGAAGACTTCAGGGGTTCTTCCTTTTTGCTTTCATACACTGCCGCAGGACTGGGGAATCCTCTGGTTAGTTCCCGGACTTTAATCTCACCTGCTTGCAGGGATTTGGTCAAAATTTCCATGGCAACCACGGGTTTACCCGCACCACAGAAGAATAAATCGGCGGCGAAATAGCCGTGTTCAGGCCAGGTGTGGATCGCGATATGAGATTCAGCTAAAGTCGCCGTCGCGGTAACTCCGTGGGGACTGAACTGGTGGACACACAAATCGATCAGCGTTGCTTCTCCTGCCGTAATTCCATCGAGGATAGCGCGACGAATGCGCTCGGGATCGTTGAGGAGGTCAGCAGGTACTTGCCAAGCATCGACAATCAAATGGGTTCCCAGTTTGGTCATTTTTTTTTCAATACTCCCTATCGAAAAACCTTCACAGAATTACCAGTATAACACAATTTTTCTAACTTGTGCAAAAAAGATCCAGTTTTTCTCGGTTACTTTCTCTAAAAACTGAGACAGGGTAGGGGAGAAGGGTGTGGGGTGTGGGGTGTGGGGTGTGGGGTGTAGGGTGTGAGGAAAAGCGCAAGGGACTAATTTTATCTAGGAGGGGGGACAGGATTAGTGGGGACGGTGGGACTGGGAGAAGCGGCAGGAATGGGGGAATTTTCGGGTTTACGGACTTGGGGGACGGGTAAGAGATAGAAAAGTAGGGCGCAAGCGACAAGACTGCCTAATCCTGCCCAAAAAGGCACTGTTCGACTGGCCACCGATTCATTGACCTTATGGTAGCGACGGGAAACTGGCTGTAATTTCAGGGTTAGGTCAGGTAAAGTGCGAGTATCGGCAAAAAATTGGTCAATCGCTTCTATTAAATCGAATAACTGCACGGTACTGATTTCTATCTTGACTGGACTATCTGGGATATTCAAGTCCGTTGATGGATACCAAACCAGACGATGGAGATTCTGGTCAATCTTTTCTAGGTACAGATGATCTGGTTCATGGACGGGGTCTTGGGGATGACGAACACCACTCAAAAATTCTTGGGCATACTGACTGACCGCTTGTACTAAATTTTCCAAGAAAACCCGACCACCTTGGAGGACTTTATTGGCCCCGACTAACCGACATTCTACGTTAGTCAAAATTGAGAGTAAAGGTCGGCTATCCCCGGGGTTAGCTGGGGCGAAATCATCTCCGAAACCATCGAGAATCAGGGTACAATTGGGCAGGCTATACTGTCTTCTCATCTTTACACGATCTCCCCATCAAATAAACTAATCCAAAAGCGCTGCATTCCCGTCGTACCAGTACAAAATAATAACTGATCGAGGAGGGATAAAGCCAGTTCATTTAAAGCATTTTCATCAGCTAGATAAACCGATACTTTGGCCCGACGGGGGTTCATGCGACTGCGAAAATTGGAACGAAATCGTTCTAGATATTCTGATAAAAGAAAATTATTATCCACGGGTAAACCCT
Organism: Microcystis novacekii Mn_MB_F_20050700_S1; assembly: GCA_007096045.1. Taxonomy (GTDB): domain Bacteria; phylum Cyanobacteriota; class Cyanobacteriia; order Cyanobacteriales; family Microcystaceae; genus Microcystis; species Microcystis novacekii. Next base: position 4,479 of record SFAU01000280.1, read on the forward strand.
TTGATTCCATCTGTTGCCGCGCTAACAGTAATTGTCGGATGGATATAGCGAGGGGTTTGGCCCGATAACTGGCAATGATAACTAAAGCTTTTGCTTGGTCAAGGGTGAGACGGTCGAGAGTATAGGAAATTCGCCAGGGATTAGTACAGCGTAAGCGCCAGAAAATAATCCGGTTTCTGACAATTTTATCGAGTCCTAGTTCTTTAGAGAGGGCTAACAGGGCCTCCCCAGCGCCGACTTCTAAGGATTCCAACGCTAATAGCATTAAATCGATATGCTGTTGGAGATGTAGGGCGCATTGCTGACTGGCAATCGGAAAATCGGGTAAAACGCTTAAAATAACCGGTTTTTCTGGGGCTGATGCTGTAGATTCGGGCGTTAGGCTAGTAGAGGTCATGATATAGGATAACTAGAACACAAGGGCGATCGAGTCAGGATATTGTAAATTGTATTGTATAGATAGCTGTCCCCCATTTTACGAGACACGGAAACCGAATGGATCTGAAATCACTGATTCGCGATATTCCTGACTTTCCCAAACCGGGTATTGTCTTCCGCGATATTACTACCCTACTCAATCATCCCCAAGGATTACGTTACACGATCGATACCCTAACGGCAAAGTGTCGCGATTACGGTTTATCCCCCGATTACATTGTCGGTATGGAATCGCGGGGTTTTCTCTTTGGTGTTCCTTTAGCATACCAATTAGAAGCGGGATTTATTCCTGTTCGGAAACCGGGCAAATTACCCGCCGCCGTTCACAGTATCGAGTATGATTTGGAATACGGAAGCGATAGCCTCGAAATTCATCAAGACGCGGTGGCATCCCATCATAAAGTCTTAATTGTCGATGATTTAATTGCGACGGGAGGGACGGCGAAAGCGACGGCCGATTTATTAGAAAAAATTGGTTGCGAGGTGTTAGGATTTGCCTTTATCATCGAGTTACTCGACCTCGGAGGTCGGGAAAAATTACCCGATTTACCGATTATTACCATCATCGATTATTAGGTTTTTCCTAAGTACCTAAGCAGAATTAATTACACATTTCGCTAACACTCTGGCAAGAGTGCCTATCTCAAAAATGTAAGTTAATTTTGCACGACTACTTATCTCCTGTCTCCTGACTACTGACTCCTGAATTGGAGTCTCCACTAGGAAATTAACTTTGCACGACTACTTATGACGGCGACTGATGATAATTATAAGGCGGCCAACGCTCGATCGAGTGCTAATGGGTTACAATCTCTCTTAACTAGCGAAACTTTTTTATATATTGTCAAGCGTGTCCTCCAGGGTTTATTAACTCTGTTGTTGGCTTCGGCTTTGAGTTTCGCTATTATCCAATTAACCCCCGGCGGTTTTCTGGCTTTGCTTGACCTTAATCCCAAGATTAGTCAGGAAACTAAAGAACAATATATTGCCCTTTTTGGTTTAAAAGATCCGCCGATTGTCCAGTATTTTAAATGGTTGTGGCAAGTGGTAACTCAGTTTAATTTTGGTCTGAGTTTTACCTATTTTCGTCCCGTGTCTTCCCTATTATTAGAGAGAATTCCGGCGACGTTATTAATGTCTTTGACTTCCATAATTTTAACCTGGGCGATTGCGATTCCTTTGGGCATTCTCAGCGCCGTCAAACAAAACCAATTTATCGATAAATTTTTCCGAGTTATCAGTTATCTTGGTCAAGGGTTCCCCAGTTTTATCACTGCCCTTTTACTGCTAATTCTCGCCCAAAATGTCTCGCCGCTTTTACCGGTGGGTGATATGACCAGTATTAACTATTCGGAATATTCCCCTATCGGTAAAGTTTTAGATATCGCTTGGCACATGATTTTACCAACTATTGCCCTGACAGTTACCAGTTTTGCGGGATTACAAAGATTGATGCGGGGACAATTATTAGATGTTCTGCGACAGGATTATATTCAAACCGCAAGAGCGAAAGGTTTACCAGAAAATAAAGTTATCTATGTCCACGCTTTACGCAATGCTATTAATCCCCTGATAACTCTTTTGGGCTTTGAATTTTCTAGTTTGTTAAGTGGGGCATTTATCGCCGAATTTTTCTTTAACTGGCCTGGATTAGGTCGCTTAATTCTGCAAGCTGTGACGGCCAAAGATTTATATTTAGTTATGGGCAGTTTAATGATGGGTGCTACTATGTTGATTATCGGTAATCTTCTGGCTGATTTACTTCTCAAAGCTGTAGATCCTAGAATTAAATTGGAGGATTTAAAGTAGGGGAAATGGGGAAATTTTATCAGTTATCAGTAAACAGTAATCAGTTATCAGTGGGGAGATGGGGAGATGGGGAGATGGGGAGATGGGGGAAATTTCAACTAAAACCCTAAAACCCTAAAACCCTAAAACCCAACCCCCAACCCCTTTTTTCCTTTTCACTTTTTACTTTGAAAAATATGTTAGCAACTACACATTATTTACTCAGGTCAAAACAAGACGGACAATACCTAGTAGCGCGTCTGAGAAAAGGTGAAAGCGAAACTCCGGCTAGTTATCTGCTTCTGTTTAAAGAATCCTACGATGCTTTAAGTTATATCAACACCCATGCTCAGGATTTAGCCAATAATTTTTCTGTGGAAACTCTCTCAGGAACACAATTAAAGGGACTGATGCAGCGATGGGGATTTGCAGGAATTGGTTTAGTTAGTGAACCTTTGGAACCACAAGTGCAGTTTTTAGCCTACGAAAAAGGATTTAATCTCTAAACTATGAAAAAGGGGCATCTCACACTTGCACAAATACCGACAATTAGCAATTATCGGTGACTCTTAAATTATTACAAATGTATCAGCAACTGCCTGTAGGCATCTCACCAAAAAGCTAATGCGCGGGGGGTTTGGGGGCGGCGCCACGCCCCCAACGGGGGGTTTGGGGGGTAGAACCCCCCAAAAGCTTGGATTGAGTGGTAAAATCGAAAGTAACGCCCAATTTTAAAAGATAGTTTCCCTTAAAAATCCCAACTTAGTAGATTTACAAAAATGAGATGCACCCTATGAAAACGCTGTTAATCACTGGAGTTAGTGGGTTTTTAGGTTGGCATATTTACCAAAAAACTCGCTCATCTTGGGCCAGTTTCGGTACATACCTTAATCACAATGTCAATAGTAATGACCCAAATTTAATTAAAGTTAACTTAACAGACTTAGCCGCAGTTAAAGAACTTTTTCAACAGATTAAACCCGATGCAGTAATTCATGGGGCTGCCCAATCAAAACCGAATCTCTGTCAAAAATTTCCCCAAGCATCCGAGGCAATTAATCTGACAGCTTCTCTAGAAATTGCCCGTTTGTGTAGTCAATATCAAATACCGCTAGTTTTTACCTCTACCGATTTAGTTTTTGATGGCAAAAATGCCCCCTATTCCGAACATGCTCCCGTTTCTCCCGTGAGTATCTACGGTGAGCAAAAAGTAGCGGCAGAAAAGGGTATTTTAGCAATATATCCTCGGGCGGCTATTTGTCGAATGCCTTTGATGTTTGGTTCCCCTTCTCCCAGTGCTAATAGTTTTCTACAACCCTTTTTAAAAACCCTCCAAGAGGGAAAAGAATTATCTCTATTTACTGATGAATATCGGACTGCTGTTGGGGTTAATAGTGCGGTGAATGGTTTACTTTTGGCATTAGAAAAAGTGCAAGGGATTATTCATCTGGGGGGTAAAGAAAGACTTTCTCGTTATCAATTTGGTTTACTAATGGCGGCAGTTTTTAACCTTCCCAGGGAACAAATAAAACCCTGTTTACAGTGCGATGTTCCCATGAGTGCGCCGCGTCCGCAGGATGTTTCTCTTGATAGTTCTCTCGCTTTTTCTTTGGGTTATCAACCATTAAGTATTAAAACCGAATTAGAGGCAATTAGAGATGAAATTATCTGAACAAAAGCGGACTATATTAATCGTCTTGCTCCTTTTTTTTACCGCTATTCTCATGGCCAATTATTTCGAGGTAGGAATGACAGGAGTGTTAGCTTTTTTCGTTGCTTATCTATCCAAAGGATTGCGAAAAGTTAAGGAAAAAAATTAATTGTTTCCATCAACAATCTCGAATTCTATTGACTGCTCTTGGGCAAAATTATAGGTAAAATGATCGATAATATTAGTATCGCTCAATTCAAGATTATAAAAATCAATTGTCGGTTGATCAAAAAGTGGGCCAGCGTGCCAAGTTCCCACCTCTAATTTAATAAAACAGTCGCCGGGGATGCGAAAAACCTTTAATTTTTCTAAATCCGGTTGAGGATAAGGACTAGGGGGGGCCACTCCTAAAAACCACTCTTGTCCCCCCAAAGAACCGAGACATTGGGTACATTGACTATGACGAGTAATTCGATTAAATTTACGTCCGCGAGTCTGTAAACGCATAATATAAAAGCGTGGCACACCGTTTTTTAAATACAGTTGTGCATCCCTTTCATCAAACATCTTACCGTCATGACTAGGGGTTATTAATTGACCGTAGGGACGGAAACTCTCGGAGGTAATTAGTTGCGCTGACAGGGGAAGAACGGTAATCGAATTACTCATAAAAATTACTGCTGACTAACAGTTATAGCTGTACCATCTCGGAGAGAAAGAATATTATTAATAGCAATTCTTTCCCCGGCATTTACTCCAGAAATAACCTGATAAGCTTGCCCTTGAATCGTGCCGACTTGAATTGGTTTTTGTCTGACCACTAAACGCCCCTCGGCATTTTCTTGACCCTCTTTAGCTTTTTCTTTTTCGGCCACAAAAACAAAATTTTGCGCCCCGATGCTAGTCACTGCCGTGGTGGGAATTAATACCCCCGGTTTTTGATCCCAAATCACCCGCGCCCGCACATATTGGTTATTGCGAAGACTGCCATCATTAGTAAAGGAAAATTTCACTAAAACCGATTGGGTAGCTTGGGAAACGGTGGGAGAAATAAAAGTTACTTGACCGCGAACCCCCGCACTGCCATCGGGATTAATAATGTCCACTGGCAAACCGACACGCAGACGCGGTTGTAATTCCACGGGAATCTGCACATTAAGTTCCAAAATTTTATTATTAGTCAACGAGGTTAATTCTTCACCTAGGGAGATAATATCGCCGACTTTTCTTTGATTAAAATCGCCGACAAAACCAGCAATCGGGGCGGTAATGGTGTTAAAAACTAAATTCTGACGCGTCGCCCCTAATTGCCCCTCAGCGCTGGCTACCGCCGCTTGACGACTGTTCACCGTTGCCGCTGCCGCCGCCACCTGTTGCTGTGACGCTAATTCGTTTTGAATGGCGATATTTAATGCTTCTTTGTTTGCCTGTAAAGTAGCTTTAGCCGCCGTCACCTGTTGACGGGCCGCATCACGATTTTTAGACTGGGCCTCTACTTCTGCCCTGGTGGCCTGAATGTCGCGCCGGCGATTATCTAAGTCCTGTTGGGGCTGTGCGCCTTGTTTGACCAGAAATTCGGCTCTTTTTAGGTCTTTTTCCGCTAAATCTAAATTAGCTCTCGCTCTCTGTAAATCGGCTTCGGCGGCGCTCAACGTGGCGATCTGACTTTTAACATTGGCTTCGGCATTGGCCACATTTGCCCGATTCTGGGCAATTTGGGCTTTATTTGCCGCCGCTTGCGCTTGTCTTTGCCTCAAATCTGCCTCAGACCCATTGAGGTTTGCTTTGGCCGAATTTACCTGGCCGATACCAGCGTTTACCTGTTGCTGTTGTTGTTCGGGATCCAATTCGGCGATTTTTTGTCCCTGAGTTACCTGATCGCCAGATTTAACGAAAATATACCGAATCCGACCGGTAATCTGGGGGGAGACGCTAACACGCTCTTGGGCGAGCAAAGTACCCACAAATTCGCTACTTTGCACTAATTTGTCAGTGCCGAGGGTTTGCAGTTTGACGGGAACAGCCGCAGGTCCGGTGGCTTGGGGTCCCTGGGGGGCGCAACCAGCTACAATTAGGGAAACGGCGATCGACGAACCGATCGCTCTCGATACGTTAACGGATCGTTTAATCATTGTTAAATTTACGGGTTTTTGGCGGAAAAAGTGCTACTAAATCGGAAAAAGAAGAGGAAGATGAGGAGAGAAGCTTTTCCTTAAATTTTACTCTACAGAATTGATCGCCTGATCACTGTTTGCTTTGCCCTAAGCTAACAATATTACAGGTGACTAATCTTTGGGCGAGGGTGGTGTATTCTAGGCGACCACCGGCGATCTGATATTCGTCCCGGGGCGCCGGCAGATGACCGACGGGTGCATTGAGGGTATAGTTAAGATTTTCTTTAAAAATAATCCAATCACCATCTTTACGCCAACCGATGCGATCGCCAAAAGTTTGAAAATTTTCGATCGCCACTAAGCGCCCCGGTCGATTACCTGTCTCAATAAAAATGCGAAATTGGGTACTGAAACTAAAACGACCCCCAGAAGCTTCTTTCCAGAGTTGATCCATCTTTTGCAGATCCCAACAGGCCAGTTTTTGCAGGTCTTCCATGGTAAACCAGCCCTGTAATTCCCGTCCGGTCGCTTTCAGCATTAAATTACGGGTTTCATCGTTAGCTTGTCGCCAATTTTGTTGAGCGAGGAGATTTTTCAGGCGAGTGTAATCAATGCCCGTGGTCGGTGATACCATTTCCCCAGAGGTGGCAGTCTGGGCAACGATCGCCGGTAAGGGATTGAGAAATAAAGCGATCGCAAGAGTGATCTGACAGAAGGAAAATTTAATTCTCATAAAGCCTATTTATTAACCTGATGCAAAGAAATCCTAGAATAGCATAGACGAAATTTGCCGTTTTTACCGCCTCCTTAACTCCTATGGCTTTCACTTGGCTCCGACACCACATTTTGGGATTGCAAGACTGGCAACCGGAAGAATACCAAACCCTGCTCCAAACGGCCTCTAGTTTTCGTGAAGTTCTTTCCCGACGTACCAAGAAAGTGCCGGCCCTACAGGGACAAGTGGTGACAAATCTTTTTTTTGAACCTTCCACCCGCACTCGTAGTAGTTTTGAACTAGCGGCCAAACGTCTTTCGGCCGATGTTCTCAATTTTGCCCCGGGTAGTTCCAGTTTGACTAAGGGGGAAACGATTCTCGATACCGCTTTAACCTATGTGGCCATGGGTACGGATATTTTTGTTATCCGACATCAACAGTCGGGAGTTCCCGATTTAATTGCCGCAGAAATGGATCGTTTGCAGTCGGGGGTCAGTATTCTTAATGCTGGGGACGGTCAACACGAACACCCCTCCCAGGGACTTTTAGACCTGTTTACGATCTGTTGTCTGTTAGATGAGGAAAATCCCCGTTTAGAACTGTTAGAGGGCAAAAAAATCGCTATTGTCGGGGATATACTCCATTCTCGTGTGGCTCGTTCCAATATCTGGAGTTTAACTACGGCAGGGGCGGAAGTACATTTGTCCGCACCCCCCACCCTACTGCCGAAATATTTTGGGGAATTGTGCGATCGCCTATTTCTCCACTGGGATTTAGAACCAGCTTTAGAAAAGGCCGATTTTGTCATGACCCTGCGACTGCAAAAAGAACGAATGACTGCCAATCTTTTGCCCAGTTTACGGGAATATCATCAAAGTTTTGGCATTACTCGTCCTCGTTTGCAATCCTGTCAACCGGGGGTGAAGGTACTTCATCCGGGTCCTGTGAATCGGGGAGTGGAAATTAGTTCCGATTTAATGGATGATCCCGATTTTAGTCTGATTTCCCAACAAGTTACCAGTGGTGTCGCTGTCAGAATGGCTTTGTTATACCTCATTGGTAATCTTCGCGGCGACCAGTAAAAGCTTCTCAGGGATTTGCTCTTTTAGTCTGGTTTCATTGAAACAATCCTAAAGTTTTTATCAAGGTAAATATCATACTTTCTTTCTCCCTCACACACAGCATCTTCTGCTTCAAATAGGTTAGTCTCAACATCAAATTTCATCGCTTTAGGATTCCTACAGCCCTGTTTTAGCAAAGCAGCGGTCAACCGTGATTTCTCTTCCGGGGTCAAAGCTCGATAATCACTACTATTAGCTTGACCTGCATAGATTGACATCCCCATAATACTAAGGGATAGTAAGCTGATGAGCGATTTGGTCTTCATTTTTTTAACTTCCTGAATACAATAAAAACATCATTCCAAGGGTTTTAAACCCAAATTTTCGGACTGAAGGGGTTGATGCCAAAATTATTACTCGACGAAATAACACTTTAATAAAACTGGCAGAATATTACAAATAGGCTTAATTTTTGTTGAAATCCTATGAGTAAGGGTATAATTAAACTAAGAAATCAACATTTTCAGCTAAAACCATGCAATTAGCCTTAGAACAAATTATCGTCAATCCCGGTCAACAGTTACTTTTAAAAGAGCTTAACTGGCAAAAATTTGAGACAATATTATCAGAATTAGGAGAAAGTCGTGCTTCTCGGTTATCCTACAGTAACGGAATATTAGAAATTATGGTACCTTTACCCGAACATGAAAAAGATAAAGAAATCATTAGTTATATGGTTCAGTTTTTGTTAGAAGCACTCAATATTGATTTTGAACCGTTAGGATCAACCACATTTAAAAACGAGCGGATGAATCAAGCGGTTGAACCTGATGCCTGTTTTTATATTAAAAACTATCAAGCCGTTATTGGCAAAAATAGACTTAATTTAGAAAGTGATCCCCCCCCCGATTTAGTCCTAGAAATTGATATTACTTCCCGTACCTATTTAGATAATTATCGACAGTTAGGTGTTCCCGAACTGTGGCGTTATACTCAAAGTGGCCTACAGATTAATTTATTACAAGAAGGAGAATATATTGAGTCTTTAAGCAGTCCCAATTTTCCTCAGATTCCGATTATTGAATTAATTAATCAATTTGTTAAACAAAGTCAACAACTGGGGAGAAGTGAAGCCATTAGAAACTTTAAAAATTGGCTGACGGAAAATATAGATAATAGTTGAAAAATCCTAACATTTTCGACTAAGATAAATTCGTCCGTCGAGAGTTGTATAAACTCCTTGCGGTTCAATGATTCAGTTTGTTACTAGAATCTAGTTCACAAAAATAGATTAGATCATTGTTTTGAGCAGGGGATTTTTTAACCTCAGTGGGTGTGGATAAATCAGACAGGACAGAGGTTACAGCCGTTGGTGCTAGTTCTGAAAGTACCATGGTTATTCATTCCTCGTAGTTCGATTTTTACTTTGATAATTAATCAATTCACCGAGGCCGATTAACATTCTAGAAACTAGCAGAATGAGAGCCTCTTGATTAAGAAAATATCCCGTAGAGGCTGTTAAAAAGTTACTGTTTTCTTGTCAGTTAAATTTTGTTAAGATAATGCCCAAAAACTACAATTTATGGTAGGAAAAGAGGTAAGTCGAAACCGAGTTTGATTTTTGCTTACTCTAAATCAGAAAGGGCATTGGGCAAGATTAGCTAACTATCCCTTTTTTGCCTCTTCCAGGTCATGATAATGCTGATAAGCGCCGATTTCGGGGTTAAAGGGGGCGATTTCTTCATTTACAGTTAATCCCAAACCTTCTAACATTGCTTGTAGGACAGAATCGGGGGCCAGACGTAGGTAATCGGGGTTAATTTCTAGGGCTACATGACGATTACCGAGGTGATAGGCTGCTTTGAGGAGTAAATCGGTTGAAGGGGCGGTAATAGTGATAACTGGTTCTGGTTTAGCGATAATTTGAACAATTTCGCCATTTTCTCCCCGTAGGAAATCGCGATCCTGTAGAATTGTGCCGCGGGGTAAACGAAAACAGAGGGAAAAACCTTCGGGACTGTCGAGACGATAACGGCTGCGGGTGCGTTCTTCGGCCGTGAGTAGGAGGCTAAAAACTACCGTTTCTGGGGGAGGTGGACTAGCGGTATGACGGGGGGGTAAGCGCTCGGTAAAAGTTAACATGGTAGTGGTCAATAGGAAAAAACATTCTTAATTGTAGCCCTGACTCCAGCTTGACCCGAAAAACTGAGGAACTTTTTCTATTTATTTTGCCGCTGCAGACGAATCATCTCATTTTGTACCCGTCGTCTCAAGTTATCATCCCTACGAATCCGGTTAGTAATGGCGTTAAATTCAGTCGCATTCAGGCCACTATCTTGGACAATCTTTTTTGAGTTATTACAATAATCTACGGCGATTCTTTGGGCATTAGCTGGAAGATTATTAAAGCTTTCCCGTTGGTTACAGGTAATTACTGGGGGACTTTTGCCTAAAATTTGCGAAATTGCCTGATAAGCTTTTTTTCTTTCGGTTTCGATCAACAAAACTGCGGTTGCATAACGTTTAATTTGGTCAGCCGTAAAATCTTGAGTATAAGCGGAAGACCGGAAACTAACTACCTCCGTCGTCCAAGAAAATTCGGGAATCACACCGCCAAGAATGGCGATTACTGCCAAAAAAGTCACAATAAAAGAACGTCTTAAGCTTTGACCTAGATCGGCTAGGGGATAGCAGTAAATCACCATGCGAGTTTGTCGCTGAATAGATAATGATAGCAAACTTTCCAGTTAAATCCTGCTTTTTTGAATATTTTTAACGATCATAAGTTCCAATTTTAGCGAATATCTCCTGGACCCGAACCTTAATTTTTGGGCATAAATTGCTTTGGTAAACTTTTTTAACGTTTCTAGGGGCAAAATTAGTCAAAAATCTTTGAGAGAACCGATGAACGATTTTTGGGAAGTTAGGATGCCTATCGCTTTTAGAGAATATTTATCGGCAATTTAGCCAGCTAATCTCTTTTTATTAGCTTATATCGCTGTTAATCTCTCGCTTATTCCCTTTTGTCTCTCCCCTTGGCGGTAATCAGGAGGAAATCTAGATAAATTAAAGGTTTCAGCGATCCCGATCGAGACAATTCCCGCTTAGAATAATGCAGTGGAATATATAGCCAATGAGGATTTGAGGCATTATTTAGTGATCTCGATCCTGGCGAGTCCTCCACAGGGGAACCATAATAAACTACTGACAACCACCCTAAACTCAGAAAAACCGCAAAACAAGGAGTTAGCGCATGAATAAAGGTGAATTAATCGATCAAATCGCTCTCAAAGCCTCTGTCACCAAAAAACAAGCAGATGCTGTTCTCACTGCCGCCATCGAAACCATTATCGATGCGGTTTCTGAGGGGGACAAAGTAACCCTAGTAGGATTCGGTTCCTTCGAGGCCCGGGAACGTCGGGCCAGGGAAGGACGCAACCCGAAAACTGGCGATAAGATGGAGATTCCAGCCACTCGCGTCCCGGCTTTCTCGGCGGGTAAACTGTTTAAAGACAGAGTGGCCCCAGATAAGGAATAATTACTGTTCAGTTTCGTTCGCTGTAAGTCTTTTGCCTAGACCTAAACATGGTGGTAATCTTGACTGGGCGGCCGCCATTGCCGGCTGCCCAGTTTCCTCTATTCTCGATTTTTCTGCCAGTATCAACCCCCTCGGTCCGCCAGAAAGCGCCCTAACCGCTATTAAAAGTCATTTAACCAGTCTGACTCGTTATCCTGACCCCGCGTATTGGCAGTTGCGTTCTGCCCTCGGCCAATGGCACAATATCGGGCCAGATTGGATTCTCCCCGGCAATGGTGCGGCCGAGTTATTAACTTGGGCCGGTCGGGAATTAGCCTCATTTGATAGTGTTTATGTACTAACACCTGCTTTTAACGATTACGAACGGGCTTTAAAAAGTTTTGGTGGAAAAATCTGCCAACATTCTCTAGATTTAACCAGTTTAAAGCCGGTTAATCCCAAAAAACAAGGCTTATTACTCAATAATCCCCACAATCCCACGGGAAAACTCTGGACGGTGGCGGCCATTCGTCCCTATCTATCGCAATTTGGTTTGGTGGTAGTGGATGAAGCTTTTATGGATTTTTTACCCCCGCAACAACAGGAGAGTTTAATATCTCTGTTGCCGGAATATCCCAATCTCGTGATTTTGCGTTCCCTAACTAAATTTTACAGTCTCCCCGGTTTACGTCTAGGATACGTCCTCGCCCATCCCGATCGCCTGTTACAATGGCAAAGATGGCGCGATCCTTGGTCGGTGAATAACTTGGCTGTGGTTGCCGCTATCGCCGCAATTGAGGATAGGGATTTTCAACAACAAACCTGGGATTGGTTAACGGCAGCCCGTGAGGATTTATGGCAGGGATTAGCTAATTTTCCGCAATTACAGCCCCAAACCAGTGCCGCTAACTTCCTCTTAGTACAATCTCAATCTTCCTGTTTACCCCTACAGGAAGCTTTATTAAAATATCATCGAATTTTCATCCGCGATTGTCTCAGTTTCCCCGAATTGGGCAGCAATTATTTTCGTGTCGCTGTCCGTTTACCGGCAGAAAATCAACGATTATTATCGGCTTTAGAGAGTATTTTAGCCGCGTCTGATCCTAAATCCGTTGAGTAACGCACAGAAAACGGGTTTCTCGGAGAAACCCGTTTTCTACTCATGCAAATTAACAACAAAAAGGCTCCCGCCAACTAGACGGGAGCCGCTGCCATCGAACTAACAGAAATTAGTCGAGGTCAGGCATTGCCAATGCGGGTTCAGTCTCGCGGTCAATTCCTTTCTCGAAACCGGCGGCGGCGGCGCGAGCGCGTCCAGCGTGCCAGAGGTGTCCAATCAGGAAGAAGAAGGCGAGGGTGAAGTGAGAGGTAGCCAACCAAGCGCGAGGAGACACATAGTTAAACGAGTTAACGTCAGTGATAACGCCACCTACAGAGTTCAAGGAACCTAAAGGAGCGTGGGTCATGTATTCAGCCGCGCGGCGTACTTGCCAGGGTTGCACGTCATTTCTGATTTTGTCGAGGTCTAAACCGTTAGGACCGCGGAGGGGTTCTAACCAGGGACCGCGGAAATCCCAGAAACGCATGGTTTCACCACCGAAGATGATTTCGCCAGTGGGAGAGCGCATCAGGTATTTACCTAGACCGGTGGGGCCTTGGGCAGAAGCGACGTTAGCACCCAAGCGTTGGTCACGCACCAAGAAGGTGAAAGCTTGAGCTTGGGAAGCTTCCATACCAGTCGGACCGTAGAATTCACTGGGATAGGCGGTGTTGTTAAACCAAACGTAAACGGCGGCGATAAAGCCCATCATGGAAAGAGCGCCCAAGCTGTAGGACAGATAGGCTTCTCCAGACCAGATGAAAGCGCGACGCGCCCAAGCAAAAGGTTTGGTGAGAATGTGCCAGATACCGCCACCGATACAGATTAAGCCAATCCAGATGTGACCGCCGATGATATCTTCCATGTTGTTGACGCTGATAATCCAGCCTTCGCCACCGAAGGGAGCTTTGGTCAGATAACCAAAGATAACTGCGGGGTTGAGGGTAGGATTAGTGATGACGCGGACATCACCGCCACCGGGAGCCCAGGTATCATAGACACCGCCAAAGAACATGGCTTTAAATACCAACAACAGCGCACCACAACCCAAGAGAATCAGGTGATAACCGATGATGTTGGTCATTTGGTTTTTGTCTTTCCAGTCGTAACCGAAGAAATTAGAGTATTCCTCTAGGGTTTCCGGTCCGCGGATAGCGTGGTAGATACCACCAAAACCGAGTACAGCCGAAGAAATTAAGTGCAGAACACCGGCAACGAAGTAGGGGAAGGTATCGACTACTTCACCCCCAGGACCGACCCCAAAACCGAGGGTAGCTAAGTGGGGAAGCAGGATTAAACCCTGCTCGTACATCGGTTTTTCGGGGATAAAGTGGGCGGTTTCAAACAGGGTCATTGCCCCGGCCCAGAAAACGATTAAACCAGCGTGGGCGACGTGAGCGCCGAGCAGTTTACCGGAGAGGTTGATGAGACGAGCGTTACCAGACCACCAAGCGAAGCCGGTGGAACTTTGGTCACGACCACTAGCGGTAGGGATATTAGAGAGCGTTACCACGCGGGAGAACCTCCTCAGGGAAGATAAAGTTTTCGTGGGGTTGGTCTTGGGGAGCCATCCAAGCTCTCAGACCTTCGTTAAGCAGAATATTTTTAGTGTAGAAGGTTTCAAATTCCGGATCTTCGGCCGCTCT
>SFAU01000281.1 GCA_007096045.1 Microcystis novacekii Mn_MB_F_20050700_S1
AAGTATAGATGATTTCCTGACCTAAGATCACATTTTATTCTTTTTTCAACTTCAATCTAAAAATCGAGAAAAAAGCAAAACCCTCCATTATACCATAAAAAAATTATGCAAGAGGTCTATTGTTAGTCAATAAGTGATAGTAAGATTGGCCAATTTATCTGACGACGTTTCTCATAAAGATGAAGTATAATAATATAATTTAGTATTGACTCGTGACTCCCAAAAACGAAAACTTCCTACCTAAGGCTCATCCTAGTTTAGGATGTTATCTATAAATTTATAAGAACTCAATACCTTTCTTGCCCAAGATTACAGAGCCTAAAATTCAACAGGAGGGTTATCGAGAGCCAAAATGGTTGTGTGAAAACTGTTTGAGAAGTTTGTCTTCGATCTTTAGCATACTGAACTCAGATGAGCCCTACCTAATTATTAAGTAAGTGGTTCTAATTAAATATGAAGATAGATTATAAATTTTGCCTTCGATCCCCCCTTGCCCGTGGGGAGAAACAATTCGTAACTTGTGAGTTAATCACACCATTAAAAACGGATTTGCTATTAAAGTTGGATGGGCAGTTAATCAGACTACTAAAAACGGATTTGGTATAATAACTGGCTTAGAATCAGTTTATCTATATATTTTTCGAACAGAAATTGCTTAGATTACTTTTCCCCAAAACGAAAACTTCCTATCTCACCCTTAAGATAACTGCTGTGGGTGCTTAAAACTCAAATCTGATAACTGACAGAGGAATGTAGCGAAATATACGGAGCGCTCGAGCCAATTTGTAATATATGTGGCCTATAGAATCGGATAATGCGATCGCTGTCCATACTTGCATCGGGAGGGAACCGTGACGACTTTTCTGGCTTCGCTCAATTTACTGCTTTCTGGTTCTCCCGCTGCTAATTTTCAGCCTGGGAAATGGACTTTTCCGGCATTCTACTCCACTCTTGCTGCTGCTGCCCTAGCAGATTTAGTTTTTTCTCGTTACGAGATTGATGTACCGAAAAATTGTCAATTTTGGCATCGGGGTTTAAGTGATGTCTATCTCCTCGAAACTCTGACAACCCCCTACATTTTGCGCGTGTCTCACTGCCATTGGCGCAGCAAAATGGAAATTGACTTCGAGTTAGAATTATTAGATTATCTCGATCGCTCTCAGGTTCCCGTCGCCGCCCCAATTCGCAGCAAAAACGGTGATTTATCCCTAGAAATTAATGCCCCAGAAGGGAAACGTTACGCCGTCCTCTTTCCCTATGCCCCGGGAGAAATTGCTATTGGGGATATAGATATAAAACAAGCCTATCATTTAGGGGCGATCGTGGCCAATTTACATCGGGTGACCGCAGATTTTCAACCCCTAGCCTATCGTCATCCCCTCAACCTCAAATATCTTCTCGACGATTCCCTGCAAATTATTGCACCTTTTCTGCACCAACGACCGAGTGACCTAGACTGTGTCTTAGAAACCATTGGGGAAATAGAGGAAGAAACCGCTAAATTACCGACAGAATCTCCCTATTGGAGCATTTGTTGGGGCGATCCTCATAGTGGTAATGTGCATATCACCCCTGATAATCAGATGACCCTATTTGATTTCGATCAGTGCGGTTATGGTTGGCGAGTTTTTGATATCGCTAAATTTCTGCAAGTTTCCCTACAATCTGGCTTAAATCGCCGGGTTCGCCAGGGTTTTATTCAGGGTTACGATGAAACAGTGCCTTTAACTGATGGTGAATTATCTTGTCTTCAGCATCTCACCCAAGCGGCCTATATTTGGTCTTGGTCAATTAGCTTAAATAACCTGCGTTTAACTGATTATAGTCGTCTCGGTGCCAATTATTTTACTAGCCGTTTGGCCATTCTCAAACGTTTAAGAACCCAAGAATGGGAATTATTCTAAGCAGCTTCGATGCTGCTGGGGAGCAAATTTCGTGGGGGCAGGGTGTAGGTAGGGTGTGGAGTGTGAGGTTTTACCCATTTTCAGAAGGTTTTAAGATTTATTTAGCCGGTCCTAACTAACCAAGATCAACTTTCTTGCTGGTCAATGGCCAAACCAGGGATCGATCCCTGTATGCTGGTAAGTATAGATAATCACTAGGTAAAGACTTTCTTCTCCATCTGCCAAAAGTGAAGCAAGCTTTACCGCTCTTGAATACTCCCTCACAGCCTCACAGACAGATGGTATTATGTCCAGAAGAAAGAAGAAGTTTCCCTGTGGTCACAAGGGCTATGGCCAAGTCTGCCATCATTGCGCCCAACTAGATGCCGCTTGGGAAGAAAGGAAACGTCAAAAAAATGCCTGGGAAGCCACTTTTTCCCAAGATCCGATCGATCTACGGGAATTACCGAAAAATGTGGTACTTAAAGCTCGGGAAATCCTGCAAGGATTGCAAAATCAGCGCAATTATCGAGATTTCCATGGTAAACGATTACGACACGATCGCTTTATTATCAGTATCCCTGTCACCCGCAATTATCGCCTCATCTGTCGCGACCACGGCAATCTCCTTGTCCCAGAAGCGGTCATCTCTCACGAAGATTATAATGTTTGTAAACCGGGTAGGTGAAGCTAATCTGTATATCGATAGATTTATAATAAACCTCTTGCAGCAGTTATCTTAATGGTGAGGTAGGAAGTTTTCGTTTTGGGGAGCCGGTCGTCGCTATCAAATTTCCTAGCCACCAAGCTGATAATCGGGTTTGATGACACCATTGTTACTCTGGTGTGAGTTCGAGATACTTCTAGGTTTAGAATATCAGGGTTTACCCTTAGTTTCTCTTTTTCTTTTTAGGATGCGTAGCCTGCTTCAGGGGGGGCCGATGACTGATTGATGGCTGACAGTTTCCTGATGGCTGTCTATTGCCCTTACCTAGCGGTTCAGGGGGGGATTGTGTAAAGATAAGAGAAGATCGGTTTTTTTTCACTAAACCTATGGCCACTTCTTCCATTGCCGTTAGAGAATTACCTCTCTTTCCCCTACCCGAAGTTGTTTTATTCCCGGGTCGTCCTCTGCCCCTGCACATCTTCGAGTTTCGCTATCGGATTATGATGAATACGATATTGGAAGAAGATCGCCGTTTTGGGGTCTTAATGGTAGAGCCGGCCACGGGAGAAATCGCTAAAGTGGGCAGTTGTGCAGAAGTTGTCCGTTGTCAACGTCTCCCGGATGATCGGTTGAAAATTCTCACCATCGGTCAACAGCGCTTCCGTGTCCTAGAATACGTCCGGGAAAAACCCTATCGTGTCGGTTTGGTGGAGTGGATTGAAGATGTCCCCACCACCCAAGATCTGCGACCTCTGGCCAAAGAAGTGGAGCAACTGCTGCGGGATGTGGTTCATCTATCAGCCAAATTAACCGCTCAAAAAATTGAACTCCCCGACGATTTGCCCAGTCTTCCCCTGGAATTATCCTACTGGGTGGCGGGTAATCTCTACGGTGTGGCTGGGGAACAACAAGCTTTATTGGAAATGCAGGATACAGTCAGTCGTCTCCAACGAGAATCGGAGATTCTCACCTCAACCCGCAATCATCTGGCCGCTCGCACGGCTCTTAAAGATGCTTTAAATTAATGATCTGTAGGTTTTTCAGCTGCGGGAGAGGGAAGTATTTTCAGTGAACAGTGAACAGTGAACAGTAATCAGTGAACTGAGAACGCACATCTGAAAACTAAAAACTGAAAACTGATAACTGTTAATCTGGGGATTACCTAATGTTTACCTTGATACAGTAATGTGGGGTTAAAATTGCTATCCCTTCACCTAGGAGAACTTTAATCGTGTTGCTGACCTATAATCCCAACTCCTCACCCTTCCGAGAAGACTATAGCGAGAGTCGTCGGCTCCATTTTTATGATCGCGGGGAAAATATTCCTCTAGTGGTTGATGGAGTTTGGCAAGTTTATCGGGGTATGGCGCAACTAAGTCAAATATCCGAGAGTGGAGAGGAAATTTTACTAGGCTGGGTTCATTCATCCCACTTTTTCGGCTTAAATTTGACCCATCTAGAATCCTATCACGCCAGAGCCTTGTCGGAACTGTACCTAAAATGGTACACGATCGCCGAGGTGGAAAATTCGGTGGAATTAACCAGGATGATGTTAAATCAAATGATCCGTCGTCAACAACAAACGGAATCGCTGCTTGCGATCGCTGGACTCAAACGAGTGGAGGAACGTCTCCAGCAGTTACTACAGCTATTAAAGCGGGAGATGGGAGAACCGATCGCCCAGGGCAGTCGTTTAAAGATACGTTTAACCCATCAAAATCTCGCCAATGCTATCGGTACGACGAGAGTAACGGTGACGCGTTTATTAGGCGAATTTCAGCGTCAGGGAGCGGTGAGCAGCGATTGCGATCGCCACTTAATTATTCATGATTAAGTCAGTCCTGATGAAAAATTTTTCACCACCAGAGATGAAAGAGGTTTCTTTCCCCACACCCCACACCCCACACCCCACACCCCACACCCTACACCCTCTTTCAAGTCAGACAATTTTAGTCAGACCCCGCCATAATAGACTCCCCGCGCAAGTCCACTAATTGCCAAGCTAATTTAGCAGCCCCCACCATCCCGGCGCGATTACCTAACTCGGCCGTTAACACCTCTAATCCTTCTCTGGAACTAGGTAACACCCGTCTTTCGATTTCTGTGAGGAGAGAGGGAAAGAAAAACTTAGCACTGGCACTAATGCCGCCGCCGATAATTACCGCCTCTGGGGTGAGAACATAGAGTAAACTGGCGATACCAGCCCCTAGTAAACAACCGTAACCCTGCCAGAATTCTAAAGCCTCTCGATCGCCTTTTTCGGCTAATTCTGCCAATTGCTTCGGTTCTTTGCCGGTCATCCGGCGAATAGCTTGCCGGGAGGCGTATTGTTCCAAGGAACCCTGATTACCGCTATTGCAGAATGGACCGTCAAAATTAAGCGTTATTAGGCCTAATTCGGCGGCTGTTCCCTTACTGCCCACAAATAAGTGACCATCGAGGATAATTGCCCCTCCCACTCCCGTCCCCAAGGTCAACAGGATCAAGTTTTGAAACCGTTTGCCCGCTCCTAACCAAGCTTCCCCCAAACCGGCACAATTGGCATCATTGGCTAAAATTGTCGATATCCCCGTACTTTCTTCTAACCAATCGGCGAGGGGAATATCCCGCCATCCTGCCAAATTAATCGCTATTTTGGCAATTCTTCCCTGAGCATCCGTCGGCCCTGGCGTTCCCACACCGATGGCTTGACAACTTTTATCTAAATTTACTTGACAAATGCCTTGATGTATGGTATTGGCGACTTCTTTGGGTGTAGCGGGTTGGGGAGTAGGCAAGGTGAGAGATTCGAGACAATTGCCCTCTCGGTCAAATTTACCAATTTTAATAGCGGTTCCACCTAAATCGACACCTATGACTGTTTTCACCATCGGGCTTTCCTTGTTACTCTGGGAATAAGCTGTTGACTATCTAAATTACTCGTTAAGATTGCAGGGGCGCACCGGAGCGCTGGAGCAGGGTCGGGGCAGTTTGAGCATTTGTACTAAAATTTTTAATAGGCAGTTTAAATTCAGTACAGCATAGCTAGGTTTATTATCACTCTTTTTTGCGGTCTTTTTCTGGGTTAATATCGAGACATCTCTCTTGTGTCAATCTGGGAGGATAATTAATTCGCCAATTCAAGTCTGAATTGCATCACTGTCTGATCCCTGCTTACAGAAGTCTTGGATTTACCTATTCAGTTTCATGGAGATAATTACCTCCATTACCAAGCAATAGACATTTCGCAAGCATTTAGTCTTCCTGCCACTTATGATGCTCATTATCTAGTATTAGCTCAACGATTTCAAGCAGATTTATACACTAGCAATAAACCCTTAGTTCACAAGGTTAAATCTTCTCTAAGTTGGGTTCATTTGGTTGAAGTGTAGATAACGTAAATTTACCAAATTACCTCGCGTCATCTCCAGAAACTAAAATTAATAAACCGCCTTAACGCAATAACTTTATCATTAAATTGGTGCGTTACGCTTACGCTAACGCAGCCTACGAGGAACTCTTTGGCTAGGAAAAATATTTGGTATTTGATTATTTCTTTTCAACATTTGATTGGTTGGGTATTTTTCTTAATTATTCTGATTTTTTGTCTTTGAAAAAGGCTGTATTCCTTTATGCTACAAATTTAAGTGCGGAATGTAGGTAATAAGAGTGTCAATTTTTTCCTCGGCATAAGTTGATATTTGAGAGACGAAAATATAGGAGCATCTGATTATTTAGTAACCCAAGCTGTTGACTATCTAAATTACTCGTTAAGACGGCACCGGAGTGCCGGAGTTGGGAGCAGGAAGAGGAAGTTTGAGCATTTGTACTAAAATTTTCAAGAAGCAGTTTAAATTCAGTACAGCTGACTTTTTTGAATTTTTAAGGGGTTAGGACTGAGATATACTGAAATTGTTGCTTATAGATCACTACTATGGGACGTTTAGCGCTGATCAGCGTCACTGACAAAACCGGAATAGTTGACTTTGCCCGTCAGCTAAGAGAAGAATTTGATTTTGAAATTATTAGCAGTGGAGGAACCGCCAAAACGCTGCAATCGGCGGGAATTCCCGTGATTAAAGTGGCAGAATACACAGGTTCTCCTGAAATCTTGGGCGGAAGGGTGAAAACTCTCCATCCTCGCATCCATGGCGGTATTTTGGCTAGACGGGATTTTGAGTCAGATTTAGCGGAAATGGCGGCTAATCAAATCCGTCCCTTTGATTTGGTGGTGGTTAATCTCTATCCCTTTCAACAGACGATCGCTAATCCTGATGTTACCACCGCTCAGGCGATCAAACAAATCGATATCGGTGGTCCGGCGATGTTACGCGCCTCGGCTAAAAATTTCGCCCATTTGACTGTCATCAGTAACCCGAAATATTACGAGCAGTATTTAAGCCAATTACGGCAAAATAACGGCGAAATCTCCCTGGAATTCCGCCAAAAAATGGCGGGGGAAACCTTCGCTTTAACCAATGCCTACGATGGTGCGATCGCATCCTATTTCGCCAGCTTAAACGGGGAAACGACGCGCTTTAATTTGGCGGGAAATGCCCTGCAAACCCTCCGTTACGGCGAAAATCCCCACCAAAGCGCCACTTGGTATGGCAGCGGTACAATGGCTCAAGGTTGGGAAAAAGCGACCTTATTACAGGGAAAAGAACTAAGTTATAACAATTTAGTCGATTTAGAAGCAGCCCGCCGTTTAATCGCCGAATTCGGCAGGGAAGAACCGGCTGCTGCTATCTTGAAACACACTAATCCCTGTGGAGTGGCGATCGGTGGTAGTTTGGTAGAAGCTTATACTAAAGCTTTTAATGCCGATGCTACCTCCGCTTTTGGGGGTATTGTTGCCCTAAATCAAGCCATAGATGAAGCAACCGCTAAAGAATTAACGAAAACCTTCCTAGAATGCGTGGTAGCCCCCGATTGTAGCCCGGTCGCCCGGGATATCCTCGCTAAAAAGTCAAAAGTGCGGATTTTATTACTGCCGGATTTAAGCAGGGGAGAAAAACAAACAGTAAAAGTTATCGCTGGCGGTTTTCTAGTACAAGCAGCCGATGATCTGGTAGAAACCCCGGATGATTGGCGCGTGGTGACAGAAAAACAACCCACTGCCGCACAATTAGCGGAATTACTGTTTGCTTGGAAAGTATCTAAGCACGTTAAATCTAACGCTATTGTGGTGACAAAAAATCAAACTACTTTAGGCGTTGGTGCGGGGCAAATGAATCGCGTTGGTTCGGTGAAAATTGCCCTTGAACAAGCAGGGGAAGCGGCTAAAGGTGGCTATTTGGCTAGTGATGGTTTTTTCCCTTTTGATGATTCTGTTCGCACGGCGGCCCAGTTTGGTATCGAGGCAATTGTTCAACCGGGAGGTTCTTTAAAAGATCAGGATTCGATTAATGCCGCTAATGAGTTAGGTTTAATTATGGTCTTAACAGGCATTCGTCATTTCTTGCATTAATACAAAGTTAGGGGGTGTTATTGCTTAAATTAACGCACCCCAACCAGTTATTAATTATCGGTTAATTTCCCCTATTCAATAGTCTTAAATTTGCCAAAAGTGCGAGGATGACCAGCTTTCTGGGAACTAAGAAAATAGCACTATGTCTGGCTATTTATTCAGGTCATTTCCTCAAATACTTTGGACAAAAATTGACCAGACTTGGCGATCAATGTTTCCTCTCCAACCATTAAGAGTGTCAAAATAATAGTGAAGTTTTGTGACAAAGTGCAGTCAGATAAAGAATCTTTTCTAGAACTCCAGGAGAATTCTGTGATAAGTCTCCTTAAAGTAGATTGTTTGCAGTAAACTAATCTGGTTAACACGCTTTTGGGTGTGATATAGGGAAAGTTGACCCATATCATTACTCTGGAGAGTGTTATATAGAAAGTTGACCTGTAATATGTAGTTATGCGGCAAGTCCAAGGGCGAGGACAGTGGCTTGAAGTTGCTTGCGGGGCATTCATTGACGATAAAAATTGCTTGGCATGGATAGCTGTAACGACAATTTGTAACTACAATTGGTTATTGTAGCTGTCGTTCGGTTATGGAATATGAATGGGATGAAGCAAAACGTCTTGCTAATCTTCGTAAGCACGGAATAGATTTTACCGATGTTCCAGCCGTGTTTGATGGGGATATTGTAACGGTTGAGGACGATCGTTACGGTTATGGAGAGCAGCGTTTTGTCACATTCGGTTTGTTGCAAGGGCGAGTGATTGCCGTTGTCCATACAGAACGTGAGGATTGCACCCGTATTATTTCTGCAAGAAAAGCGACGAAATATGAACAACGAACCTACTTCGAGCAACTCTCAAACTGATTGGCAACGATTGGATGCGATGAGCGATGAAGATATTGATTTATCAGATTGTCCAGAGATTACGCCAGAAATGTTTGCTAAGGCGGTAGTGCGGCGGGGTTTACCTGCTACAAAAGCCAAGGCTCAAGTTACACTCCCCATTGATAGCGATGTATTAGAGTGGTTTAAGTCTCAAGGGCGTGGCTATCAAACACAGATCAATCAATTGCTACGAGCGTATATGGAGGCACATCAATAACAGGCAGATTCATATTTTTGTATTTGAAAACAAGGATGGCAGCGGCATAACAAGGGATTTACCATACTTTATTAGACTGAAAACCGCTATAACAAATCACCGCACCCGAAATAATAGTGAAATTTTGTGACAAAGTGCAGTCAGATCTAAGAATCTTTGCTAGAACTCTAGAAGGCCTCTGTGATCAGTCTCCTTAAAGGAGGTTGTTTGCAGTAAACTAATCTGGCTAAGGCGCTTTTGGGTGTGATATAGGGAAAAGTTCTGGCGATTGCGACTAAGTAGATAGGTTCAAAAGTTATGTGGTACTTTATCGAAGACAATCAAAAAAGAGGAAGTTTCAGTCTTGAAGAGATGGAATCTTTAGCCAATCAAGGTGATATTAATGAAAATACCTTAGTTTGGAAAAAAGGTATGAAAGAATGGCAACCCCTGAGCCAAACTGAATTAAACGATATTCTACCAGAGAATGCACCTCCACCCACCACGCGAATTACCTCCCCCGTTTCCGACTACTTATAGAAATGTTCAAAAAGAAAGAGTTGAAACAACAAGTCCTTATTCCCCAGCACCTGTCTCTCAAGAGGATGCTAGAATAAAGCTGCTCTATGCAGCAAAAGCTAGAATATGGGCGCACTGGCTATTTTGGCTTTTGATTCCCTTCATTGGAGGTATAATTAGTGTTACAAAAACTAAATTAGAAGGTGATGAACCTCGCAATCAAGCAATTAGTGTACTAATCTTGTCTATAATGAATACTATATTTCCAAACTGGTGGTGGTTCAGTTTAGCATTATTGGCAAATATGATTTTCGGTGCATACAAAACCCAAGAACTTATAGAAAAGGCAAGACATCAATTAAATATAAAAGATCCCTTACAAGCTGAAAAACAACTTTTTAACCATTTTTAGTTGCCGTAGGGTGCGTCCCCTAATATGGATACTACTGCTCCACCGATCGATTTTGGGGAACGCACCATGCACATTTATTGAGGCTGTGAATTTAAGTGCGATGCCGATCTTGTAGGGTGCGAAAACGCGCGTGTAACGCACCTTTTTCAAGTCAGCTATAATGTCGGTTAGACAATGCTCTTATGAAGCGTTTAACCATCAGATATACATTCATGAGCATATTGTTCCACCAGTAATTCGATTATTTTTTCCTAAGAAATTTGCTTTCGGGCAGCTTGAGATTTAAAGAAGCTTACACTTTCTTCTGTTAATTCTAATGTTACTTGATTAGTTTTGGTTTTACCTTTAGGAACTAACTGGTCTGGGGGCGGTAAAAAATCTTTAACGACTTG
>SFAU01000282.1 GCA_007096045.1 Microcystis novacekii Mn_MB_F_20050700_S1
ATTAATACTAAATTATTCGCTATAGCTACTCCTGCAATTAAGAGATCGATGTCGTCAAGAGGAGTCCCTTTTTTCCTTAAGTCGGCATAAATTTTAGCTGATGTTGTCACCGATTCTTCTGTTAAAAGTAAAATTTGATTCAGTCGGGAAAATTCCAAAAACTTGTCAAGCTGTTTCTGGGCATCTCGATGTTTTAAACCACTCAAGATTTCATAATAAGTAATCAAGCTAAAACTCAATTGCCTGTATTCTTGGAGATACAAATTACAACAATGAAGGACATGGGGATGATTGCGGAAAAACAAGGAAAGAATATCAGTATCAAGTAAACAAGGTTTCAAATCTCGAATCTCCGCGATAAAGAATTTTGACGACGCTGTTCTACTTCCTCACAAAAATTTCTAAAATCTTCTTCAGGAATATCTTCCCAAATCCCCGCAAACTTGATAATTTCTTTACCTTCAGACGGAAGCTGAGATAGTTTTTCTTCGGGGAATATATCCGAAGAAATTAGATGAGTTTCTAGAAACACTTTGAGTCGATTTAAAACATCTTCTAGAGAGCTATCTTGGTGATTAATTAGTTCTAATTCGGGAAATTCTACCGAATATCCATCGGGATTTTTGGAGATAATAATGCTGATTTCATTAACCATTTTTATCTCTCCTATTTAACTCTAAATTTTTCAGGACTTTTACTTTCTTATTATAGCAAAATAAGCCTTTAAAATCAGGGCAATATTTTTAGTTCATCAGGCTTTGGCTGAACAATCTTAGCAGTCAAAGTAGCAACCATATACTGCCCTTTTAAAACAAGCATCGCCTTCCCAACTCCACAATACTCCAACGGGTATTGGTTAGGTGGTCGCCTGTCCCTTACTCCCACTTCATCACATAAAGCTCGTCCAGTTTGCACTCAAAAAACTGGGCTAGTTTGCCAGTGCTGATACTGTCGAGCCTTTTAAGTCTGCCCCTGATCAGACTTCTGATAGTGGATTGGGCTACACCTGTCCGCCCCGACAGTTCGGCGATGCTTAAGCCTTTTTCAGCCATTAACGCCTCTAGATTGCTGTAGAAGTACAGTTCCTTCGCCTTCTCATATTCCGTCTTGCCTATTAACGTTGCGATCATATTTTTTCTCTCTCTATGCTCACCTGTTAGTTTAACAGTTTTAACTATTAGTCGCTTATACGACTTGACAACTAAACGTCTAGTCGTCATAGTTAAAGAAACGATAACCCCAAAGTCAACTGGTACTTGACTTTAGGGAAGATGTCCAAAACGGGAGATTTTGAACATGACACAACAATTCTACAAACTTACGCTATCTTCTGCAATCGCCCTTTACCAAAACGGCTTAATTTCGGCTACGGCACTGGTTTATCTCTACATTTTGATAAAACTTAAGCCAGGATGGAAACTCACCCTTCATCAACGCCCTACCTGTTCCGAACTGGGCATCCAGAAAACCGCTTTCTACAAGGCGATTAGCTTC
Organism: Microcystis novacekii Mn_MB_F_20050700_S1; assembly: GCA_007096045.1. GTDB lineage: Bacteria > Cyanobacteriota > Cyanobacteriia > Cyanobacteriales > Microcystaceae > Microcystis > Microcystis novacekii. The sequence goes on from SFAU01000282.1 coordinate 1,495, forward strand.
ACGAGAGGAGCAGGGTCTGATTGACTGGGAAGCTCCTAACGGTCTGGTCGTTAGTCTTCCGCAAAGCGCGGAAAATATTCCGCACTCTGCGGAATTTAGTGGACAGAATGCGGAAAACAAATCTCCAAAACCCTTATCAGTCAAAGCTTCCGTCGTTCCTCCAGATTCTTATCAAATTTTTATTAAATCTCTCTCAGATACGGCGAGAGAGAAATTTTTCAATTTTGTCAGGGAGAAGGTGAAAGACTTCAACCCACCCATCCACGACATCGAAGCATGGCTGGCCAGCACAAATGGAGCGGGTAAAGAACGTTCCCGTGTGTATTACGAGATGTTTCAATCCGAATTACAAGAACGGGATTGGGAGAACCATCCCAAACGAGAGGAGTGGATTGCTGAAATACGGCAAGGAAAAGGTCGTTTTGTAGCCCAAGGGGGACCACCAGAAGAGTGGGAGACAAGAAAAGCCTTTGCGGACTGGGCGATTGTCAACAATTTAGTTTGGGGGAACGAGCGATGAAAAAATTTCCCAGAGAGCCGATGCGTCCAGACAAGGAACCAGGAGCGGAGGTAGAAATCTGGCAGCCCCGCTGGAATTGCTTCTGCTGTCATGACAGTGGGATCGTTCACCATCACCTCGCTGCCCTTGTCATCGATGGTTATGACTACAACCGGGATAAACTGCCACGCTGTCATAATCCAGGCTGCACTGCCGGCGGTCACTTTGACGGGGAAGTTTTGGCTCCTAGTGTCGATTATCGGCTGACTGCTGAAGTATGCCAAGAACTCGATGCTATCGAGCGAAAGAATTGGCGGGATTACGTTCAGCAAAGAAGGCTCGCCATCGAAATCGACCTATCGACTATCGGCAACCAGCGCACATCGACCGAGGAAATGGAAGCGCGGCAGAAACATCAGATTGTTTTGGGGAAATTGAACGGTCTTTGCTGATTTTGGCGGTCGCTGTCCTTGATATTTAGTCAAAGCTATCGGTCAACAACCCTAAATGAAACTGGCATTAACCTGATAGGAAATCAAATCTCCCTCGACAAAGAAACTGAGGCCGTAGCGACCTGGTGTTAAATTCAAGGATAATCGAACGCCGTATTCAACCGAACCGACAACGGTGGCGACACCCTTACTATCGAATCGCACCAACTCGGTGATCACGTTGGGGTCGGTGGCGAGTTCCAAGCGCAGGTTGCGGGAAGTCCTGAATCTGAGTCTGTCCACACTATCCCAAACGCCGAGGCAATTAGTTTCCCCTAAATGACCGTTAACACCAAAGCTTTTTTCTGTCCTTGCGGTTCCCAGATCGATCGCCCCGCCCCATTCCCGACTTAGATCGCGTCTGGCATAAATCTCGCCGTCCATTCCAGTAATAATATCTCTGTTCATAATTTACCTCTCGGAATTTCTCTATCTCTACAGATCAAAAACTACCGATTCCGTCGTCGCCATTCCCAGGGTGGCATCGGATTTCCCCCGAAAATTCCCTTCCGGTTCGAGCGAGTTTCTTGAAAAGCCCTTTCGATTTCATTCCATCGTGGACAGTTGCCCTTGAATCGATCGTAAGCCCAAACCATACCGTCCTTCACCTGCTGCAGTTGAACTAGCTGACCGTTGGCGTACACCTCGGCCACGGTACGCCCAAAGCGATCGGTATCGACCTCGTTGATGCTGACTTGGTTATTTGCCCGGTTGAGGAGAGATCGCAGTTATAAAAACCTCAAAAAGTGATCGCGGATCAGTTGAAGGTCAAAAAAAAGCGATCGCACTTTAAATTATTGGGGATAAAGCGCAACCGTAGGAAGCTGGCTATTTCTCATTGGTTGATTTTTGAGATGGGTCTTCAAATCCCCATTTTTTCCACTCCTCCCCAATTTGCTCCCCAATTTGCTTGCCAATTTCCTCCTTAATTCCGCACCATCCCTTTTTAATATTTTGTTTTTGCTTTTTCGTTAGTGTCCAAGACAGAGGTGGTTTATATTCACCATTTTTACCATTCTTTGGAAAAAAGATAGGACAATATGCGATCTTTACCTGATTTTCCCATCGCTGTTGAAGAAGTTCTACTTCAGTAGAAACTCGAGACAATTGGGTAGTATCACGGACGCTGAATAAGGTCAGTAAAGGACCGATTATCGCCTGCCACCAACCGCCACCGCCACTCTCATTTTTGGAGGGTTCAGTCTTAGGAAAAGCATTAATTTGTAACAAAAGAACTCGTTTAATGTTAAGTCCTTTGTTGGGTTCTAGCCATTCATTGAGCCATTCCACCATCGTCACCACACCAGAATTGTCGAAATAGCCACCATCAGCAATATGATAATTCCCCTTCCCTTTCCCTTTCTGGTTTTTATTTTCACCAACATAGCGAGAAATAGGCGATACATAAGAAAAAGTTGCTGAGAGCCTTGCGGCTGTGACAACATCAATGTCATATCCCGCATAAAGGGTGTTAAAATCCACAACCTTAACGTTTTTGTCCTTACATTCTTCATTAAAAGTCATCGGTGAAATTAGAAACCGACGGCCATCTTCAACTAGAGTTGCATTGAAAATAGGAATGGGAATTTCACCCTTATTTATCTGTTTTTTCCAGTCAGATAAAAATTGTTTGCTATTGGGATTTTTTAACTCTCCTTGCCAATCTGTCACCATTGCTGCTCCCCGATCGCACATTTTAGGAGCGAGAAAAGGAAGCCCAATAATGCGCCATAAATCAGGATAAGCTAATCCCCAACCTACCGCATCCAAACTATCTTCAGTAGCACTCTTAAAGATCTTTTCAAACTCATTACGATCAGGATATCTTTTGTTGGGATCGAAGCGATCGAGATAATACATCGTTCCAACTGAACCACCTGAAACAGAGCTAATAAAACCAATTGACTTGGTAAACGAATTACCTAGCATATCTTGTAATCCCGTCAGGACTTGAACTGTCCAGCCGGCGGCTTGAATGCCGCCCCCACTCGCACAGACAACTACTAAAGTCTTTTCTTCCCCTTGATATTCGAGTCGTTTTTCTATTGCTGTTTTAAAATCATTGGGATCATGATTGTTTGCCTTATTTAATTCAAAAAAGTGATCCACCTTAAACAGCGCATACATCAAAGCAACAATAACCACAAAGAGCAGAAAGACAGGAACGCGATAGTAATCGAAATAGAAGGTTAGGCTTCCAGACAAGGGTGCTATCATCATGATGATTAGCATCACATACATTAGGGCAGCCGCTTCTTTTTTCTTGTCGGATGGTTGAGATTGTGGCTGAAATTTCAAACCAATGATGCCATAGACGATGAAGGCAACTATAAAAAAAGCGATGTTACTCAGATGACCTTCAAGGAATTGCTGTGGTTTTGGCTGTGTTCCTATAATATAGCCTTCAGTTTTATGTCTGGTAATGAATTCAACGAAACTAATGAGTAACTTATTGTGAGCAAAGTTAGTAAATATCCAGGTTTTCGTCTGAATCACTGCAAACAACAGCACCAAACTCAATAACACGCTGAAAATCACTCCTTGGATGGGATTCTTTTCTTTAATTTCCTCTTTTGAAAGCTTATAAGAGGTGAAGCAGATCGGTAAACTCAAAGCGATCGCCAACCCATATTGCCAGATGTCAGAAATTTCGAGCCACGGTGATAGTCCAAAACGATCTGGCGCACCTTTGAGAAGCATATAGGCATTAATAATGACCCCTATTGCCGCCATGTTTGCACTGACAATTACAGAGATAAGTTGCCCTGGACCACGAAGAACAAATAAATTTCTCAGCATGGCTGGCAGCCATAAGGTAGCTATTAGAGGGAGTGTCACCAGCAGTAAACCCCAGAGAATAGGCGCACGCAAGAAAAAAAGATATTTCCAGAAAGAATCAGGAATGTGCCACCAAACCACTACAGCGATCGCAATTATGCCGATGCCGATGCCGATGATGATCTGTGGAATGTAGTTTAGTTTCTGTTTTGAATTCGTAGTGTTCATGATTTTGTCCTATTTTCAAAGTGTTAACTAGGCGATAGAGATGATTGACAGAGTGAAACTGCTGTTATGTAGTCTGCACCATTATTCCTGAAAATTCTCATTATCATTAACGATAAAAGTCTGGTGGTTGTGGTGGCTTTCCGCAGACATCTTTGATTTTTTTATTAACGTCTAATGATGAGAATGGGAGGAGTTGATTATAACCAGAATAATGTTAATAGGCATTATTAGGAGAAAGAGAATTATCAACTCTAACTTTATCACTCCCTTGGCAAATGATTTTTTTCAAAGCCAAGGGTTAAGTGAGGCAGAGGAGGATAGGGGCGATCGCTCCCAAAAGAGAAAGCTCCAGACTGATTTGCTATCCTGCTTTCAAGCTCCAGCAGTTGATACCACAGAGAGAGCGCACTGGATACAAGCGTTGTCACAGTGAGAATGTTCACTAAACTGAACACCTTTACCGGGTCTTGACGCTTTACGAGAATGAGAACTAACATGAAAGCTATCAAGATCCGAAGTAGGCCAAGCAAAGAGACAGCATAACATCGGTGGCGAACGGGTAGTTTATGTTATCAAAGATGCAGAAAGGGCCGCTTCGCACAGCCCCAAAATCCACCAAGGTAGATTCATCACTATTGCACGGGATCGACTATCATTGGGGAGGGTTAATGATATAAACAGGCTGCGCGGGAGGCGAAAAGGGTTTCTCATTGGGATTGCCTTCGCCTTCGTCAGGTGTTTTTTCCGTAGGGGGCGATGCAGGCTTTAGGTTTACGAACAAGGGGATTAGGGAGCGGCAAGAGTTTATTAAGGAAGCGAACTGTCCATCTATAGGCAATTTCTCATTATCGAAGTCGTATTGCTGTTGATATAAGTATTGGCAGTTCGCGATGAGTGCGACTTGAGAATTTATAAGTTGGTTTTCCACTCTTCGACGCTCAAACGAGGTTTTTGATGCGGCAAAGTCCTTGCAGAACTTGCTTAAATCGCCGCCCAGTGGCACGCTGAAGCCCACAGTAATGCCATAGTTGTTCACACCAGAATTAGACGAGGCACTGAAGTTTGAGTTGGCATTAGCATAATCATTGGCAGTTCCTACAAAGCCATTCACATTGAATGAAGGGGTCGGACAGGTAACACCCGTATCTAGCCCGAACTGGGGAGTGGATGGCGCGACGAAGGAAGGCGCGAAGTTGGATGTTGGATAGGGAGCATCTCACCTTTGCAATAAGTAGAAATGCTTAATGAGATCAATAAAAAAGTTAAAAAAGGCAACCATTTAGATAAGCACAGCGATGACGAAGGACTTGCGGTACATTACCAG
>SFAU01000283.1 GCA_007096045.1 Microcystis novacekii Mn_MB_F_20050700_S1
AAGATACAGAAATCGCAGACGGCGATTTGGTCTGAGATTGAATTTGATTGCTGGTATCTACAATTACGAACTTCGTTACCGACAAAAGGATATATCTTGATTACTTTTGCAAGAGATCTTCTCTACAGCCCGTCTTTCACTTTTCCCCATGCACTCCACTTCCTCGATCAGATTTTCCCAGTCCACGTCATCAAACTTTTTTAGCTTTAAAAGTTCGGCGGTTTTTGAAGCCCAGAGAACAAAATCCTGATCGTATAAGGCTCTCATCGATAAATTTGTTTGTACTGCCATAGTTTCATTCCGTCTCAATCTTTGCTTAGTTTCAATCCTCAACCTTCCCGTAGGAAGGTTGTAACTTGTGGTAACTTCATTTTTTTCTCTTATTTTGTGTTGTTTCAATCCTCGGCGTTGCTGAATCAAGGTATACATGCCAACTGTGCATCGTATCCAAAAGTTAGTTTGGGTCTAGGTTTTAAAAATCCCACAAAAGAAGATTCATACCTCAAATCAGCAACGCCACCATAACTTATCCTCGGAAATTTGCCGATTATGATATTTCCTTAAACAAGGCAATGATAGGGGAAAAAGTAACGCTAACTCAATTGTAATTGATTACTTTTATCTCAAATGTCGGGGTGAAAACCGTTCGGCGGTTCGGCGGTTCGGCGGTTCGACAAAAGCTCACGCGGCTCGACGAATTAACATTCCGTGCCAGAGAAGAATCTCTCCTTTTTTAGCAATAAATGATTGACAGTCATAAGCTAAACGGCTTTTACTTCGGATCACCGATATAGACTCCAAAAGGGTTATAGCTATTGGATCATGCAGGTTAAGCGCCGTTTAGCTTAATTCTGGGCGCGCTGGTTAACATAATCTTGGTATTGGGGAATTTGCTCGGCAGTAATATTTTTAAGATTGATGGCGGGATAGTCTGGAAAAAAGTCAGTTACTTTGATATTTTTATGAGATTTAGGGTAAAAAATTAGTGGGCCAGCATCGGCGGAAATATCTGCCAAGGCAATCCAAACACCGACTAAATGATTAGCGGGATGAACATAAAAAACTGCCATATCCTCGTGCAGTCCTTGCTCTGTACCGTGCAGGAAGTTAATCGAATATCTCGGTTCGCAGGATTTGCCGATAATTAAATTAACTAAATCTCTCAGATTTTGATTGCCAAAAATTGCTTGAGCAGCGGGGGAAATCTCATGAAAGGCATGGAGTCGCCAAATAGAATTAACTATGGCTTTTCTTTGCTCAATATCTAGGGCTAAAACTTGCTCGTGACTCAAACTCGCCGGTAGATTTTCTGCTTGAATGCCTTCAATTCTTAATCCAGGAATAGCCGATTCTAGGAAAAATAAATCGGCTAATTCCTCTACTAAATTATTGATCGCCGTTGCGGGAATTAAATCTTTGACAATACAATAACCCAATTCTCGCCAATGGTCAAGGAGTTGATATTCTCGTTCGGAAATTCGCCGTTGTTGACGAGCTTTTTGCAGGGATTTTTCCGCTCGCGATCGATCCAACCAGGGTAATTCGGCAGTAGAATTGAAAGACCAGGGCAAATTTTTTAAGATATCGGCAATTTTAAGAATCATACTCAGTTCATCTTTTCCGAGCTACTTTCGGACTATTCTAATCTATGAGCGATCGATCTACCCTGTCAACAAATCTAAATTATCTGAAAAAACCCCCTAGTATTAATTAGGAGGTTACAGGAAAAAAATTAATCAGGGTTGATGGGATTAACTGGCGCTAACTTCAGCAGGATAAACGCTAACTTGACGGCGACTTTTATCCTTGTATTCAAATTTGACCACACCATCAATTAAAGCGAATAAAGTATCATCGCCACCACGACCAACATTTTTACCCGGGTGAACTTTAGTACCCCGTTGACGGATGAGAATATTTCCCGCTTTTACCACTTGACCACCGTAGCGCTTAACACCTAGTCTCTGGGAACGAGAATCGCGTCCGTTGCGGGTACTACCCGTACCTTTCTTATGAGCCATAATTTCTCTCCAAATGCTTTTTTGATTCTAAAAGTTATTCTTCTTCATCGCTACTATCTTCCACAACTTCAGCGCCAGAGGTAGCAGCAGTGGCAGTTAGGGTCTTACCGTTATAATTGATTGAATCAATCATAAAACGGGTAATTTCTTGACGATGACCGCGTTTTTTACGGGTTTTCTTTTTCGGGCGCATTTTATAGACAATAACTTTTTTGCCCCGACGATGTTGCATGACAGTCCCTTCGACGCTGGCCCCTTCGATAAAGGGCTGACCGATGCTAATATCATCCTCATCATGGATTAATAGCACTTTGTCGATGGTATGGGTACTTTGTTCATCGACGGGAAGAAGTTCGATATCGTAATAGCGACCGGGTTCCACCCGAATCTGTTTGCCACCGGTCTCAATAATCGCGTAACTCATAAATTTTCTGCGCTCGTTTTGCCGTACAGGTAGCTGAAAAAAATTCCAGCTTTTGTGCTAATGTCTTCACCTGATCCGAGCAGGAATTGACACAATTTACTATCATCTAATATTCGGGGGGCAATTGTCAAGCTTTTAGCCCACCGATTCGCTATATACTAAAAATAATCTTACGAAAAACTCAATTAAACCGTTATGGAACAGTGGGAAAGCAGAGGACACCTGTTAACCGAACAAATTAACCCAAACAGCCTAAATTTAGACCAATTAAACCCGCTCGCATTGGTGGATCTCTTCAATCGGGAGGATGCCCAAACCCTAAAAGCGATCGCCATGGCCCGGCAAGAATTGGCCCTAGCAATCTCCCTGACCAGTCAAGCTCTGGCTAAAGGTGGTAGGCTCTTTTACATTGGTGCGGGAACCAGTGGCCGGCTGGGGGTTTTGGACGCGGCCGAATGTCCTCCCACCTTCTGCACTCCCCCGGAATTGGTACAGGGAATTATTGCCGGTGGGGCAGCGGCGCTGGTGCGTAGTTCCGAGGATTTGGAGGATAAAGCGGAAGATGGGGCGGCGATTATCGCCCAGCGAGAAATTCACGAATTAGACGTGGTAGTGGGGATTACCGCGGGGGGTACAACCCCCTACGTTCACGGGGCTTTACAGGCGGCAAAACAGCGGGGTGCGACGACGATTGCCATTAGTTGTGTCCCCGCCGAACAAGTGGAGATCGCCGTGGATGTGGATATCCGCTTATTGACCGGACCAGAACTTTTGGCTGGCTCCACGCGCCTGAAAGCGGGAACGGTGACGAAAATGGCTTTAAATATCCTTTCCACAGGGACAATGGTAATGTTAGGCAAGGTTTACGGCAACCAAATGGTCGATGTGGCAGTTACTAATCATAAACTCCATGACCGCGCCCTGCGGATTATCTGCAACCTTAGCGATGTTAGTCGCGAGGAAGCGGCTATTTTACTGGAAAAAAGTGGCCGCCAGGTTAAACTAGCTTTGTTAATGCAGAAAACGGGACTTTCGGCAGCCGCAGGACAAGAATTGTTACAAAAGCATCGGGGTCAATTGCGCTCCGCTCTGCAAGCTTATAATCAAATTGATTGATAAAAACCTATTGATTTCGACTTTCCTATGGTTAATATTTCTTCGGAAATCGCTGCGATTGCTGTTATTTTCCTCGTCACTGCTGGTATCTTGACTTGGAGTTTTTATCGGGCTAAACCCTACGGCCAACCCGGAATTTTGGCTTGGTTACAATACTTTGTACTAATAGCTCCTTGGTTAATTTTTTTCGGGCTATTTGCGGCAGGAATTTATCTCAATCTAGCAGTAATTCTCTTTTTACTGGTTGCTTCCACAATTATCTATATTTATTTAGGCAACCGTTTACGCTTACTGAAAACCAATCAGATAATTGAACCAAAAGTTAACCCGGCAGTTAGCCAGTCCGTTACTCCCCTAGAAACCCCGGCAGCGGTGACAGCAATTGTGCTGGATGTGATGCCAATTTCCGAACAGGATCTAAAAGTTATTCAGAGTATTTTTGGGATAGATACTTTTTTTGCCACCGAGACTATATCTTTTCAGGAAGGGGCAATTTTTAAAGGTAATTTACGGGGAGAACCGGATATAGTTCACTCTCGCTTAAACCAAAAATTAAGTGATCATTTTGGCGATAAATATCGTTTATTTTTGGTGGAAGGAACCGAGGAAAAACCTGTGGTAATTATCCTCCCCAAAACTAACGATCCTAGGGCTGCCACTCTTGCTCAAAAAAATCTCTCTTTAGTTTTGTTAGTCGCCACCATTGTCACCAGCTTAGAAGCGGCGGGAATTTTATTGGGTTTTGATTTGTTTAGTAATTGGCAGAGATATCGAGAAGCAATTCCCCTGAGTTTGGGTTTATGGTCGGTATTAATTGCCCACGAAATCGGTCATCTAATTATCGCTAAAAGCCATAATGTTCGTCTCAGTTTACCCTATTTTCTTCCCACTTGGCAGATTGGTTCTTTTGGTGCGATTACTCGTTTTGAATCCTTATTGCCTAACCGCATTGTTCTATTTGATATAGCTTTCGCTGGCCCTGCTTTGGGAGGTTTGGTTTCTTTAATTTTGTTGATTGTTGGACTGTCTTTGTCTAATTCCGCCAGCCTTTTTCAAGTCCCTAGTACCTTTTTCCAAAGTTCAATTTTGGTGGGTTCTTTAGCGCGGATAGTTTTGGGCGACGAGTTACAAAATGCCGTTATCTCCCTGCATCCTTTAACTGTTATCGGTTGGTTAGGATTGGTGATTACCGCTCTTAATTTACTGCCTGCCGGACAATTAGATGGAGGCAGAATTGTTCAGGCTATTTATGGTCGCAAAATTGCCCGCCGTACTACTGTTGCCACTTTGGTAATTTTGGGCATTATTTCCTTAGTTAATCCCAGTAATCCGATTCCTCTCTATTGGACAATTTTAGTCGCTTTTTTACAAAGAGAGTTGGAAAGACCTAGTTTAAACGAGTTAACAGAACCCGATGACACCCGCGCTGGTTGGGGTTTATTACTGCTCTTTTTAATGTTGGCGACTCTGATTCCTTTAAGCCCTAGTTTAGCGGGACGTTTAGGCATCGGTGGCTAAATACTTCCCCGAAATTCTTGCCATTGATTGCCGTCAAAAAAAGCTTGACAAAAACTCAAGTCTTGACTTATAATTTTATTATAATGGGAATCCGTGTCCGCCTATAGACTCCTGATTTTTCGGTAAGATATAGCCTCCAAAATTTACCCCTGTTAGACATCTTTTACAGCCTTTCTCATAGACATGAAGTATAACCTAATTTGGTATTGACGACCAGCAACCGACTCTCCAAAAGGAAAACATTGATGAGAGATTTGACAAAATAGAAGACCGGCTGTTCGTTCGAGTAAGAGTTGATCAATTAATTGTTTGCTATCGGGAGAGATAGTTTTATGAGTGGGATTGATCACAAACGGTTGACCACATTATCTACATTGGCGTTTGGGTTTCCGATTATGAATAGAACCATTCTTGATGGTATGGTGAGAACCACAACTAGGACGGGTAAATACAGGCAAAGGGGTAATTTTGTTCTGTGCTAGGCTGATATTTGAGTAAGCCGGACAGGAGCCACAAAAAGACATTTATAAATCTAAATGTAAAAAACCTATACCCATGAGGGATGCCCGGGGGGGCGAACTCCTGTAGTCAGACTGTAGAGAATTGGTATAAAATAAGACCAAGGGGGTCGACTGACATCTGAGAAACGATACCAACCATGACAGGTCTGGACTTACAGCAATTATTACTAGAAAAATGGGGTCGTTCCTACGATATCCAGCTGCGACGCATCAAAGATAAAGTTCACGTGCAGGTAATGTGGAAATATCTTGAACAAGCTTCTTTTCCTCTCTCTGAGTCTGAATATCTAGAACATCTCAATGCGATCGCTAATTATCTCCACGAATGGGGTGGTGTTAGTCAATTTCAAGCTTTTATCCGTGAAACCCGCGAGCGTCCCCGTCTCGGTAAAGCGGTTAGTCTGCCCCTGGCTCTAGGTGAAAGAGCCTCGGAATGGCTAATCAGTGATCAGTAGGAGTGTGAAGTAATAATGACAACAAGGGCTAAATCTAAAACCTAATTGGTTAAGCTAAAAGCTTTGATCTACCTAGTTTCTAACCTTCTTTTTAGGTAGGAGAATTGCCAGATTCTATCTTTTGCATGAGTGCCTGTTGCCCCTTGCCTTCAGAAGTTGATAACTGATTCAAGGCTGACGGCTAAAAAGCTGATAACTGATAACCCGGGAGAAAATATAATTGTAGCTACCTACCCATTCCAGATTAATTCCTATGGCAGAAGAAACCACCACCCCCGCAACTCCGGCAGCAGCAGCAGAAAAACCGGCTCAACCTGCGGCTGTTAAAAAGCTCAAGGAGCCTACCGTCGAGGAAAAACCCTTTGCTGAATTTATTGAGCGGCATTTTCAGCCCGCACTGGCGGCAGCCTTGCAAAAGCTCGGCATAACTGATATGAAGCTATCCTTTAAACAGGATAAAATTCCTGTGTCTGGCCTTTCTAGCTCTCCCTGTTGGCAGTTAAGCGGCAATTGGCTCGGGGGAATGCGTCAATTTAGCATTTATTTTTTGGAAGAAAACATCAATGGCAAAAAAGCTTTTTCGCAAGCTGAGGGCGGCGCTCAACCTAGTACCCTTGAGTCATTTATGATCGATGAAAGGAAAGTTAGTCTTGATTTACTGTTGTTTTACACCCTGCAACGGCTTAACGGTCAAAAGTGGTTGACGAGAAACTAAAATTGCTGAGGATTAGCGATCGAGAAGGGGGGTAAAATGAGCATAGACTACCACTGCTTATCGATCGCTAATAGTAACTATGCGTGTATTTGTACTACTTTTTAATGCGGGTACGGAAAACGAAGGTATCCATACGATTCAAATGGGAGCTATCAATAAGGTATTGATGTTTGAATCAGAAGATGATGCCACCCGTTATGCGCTGCTCTTAGAGGCACAGGATTTTCCGACTCCCACGGTAGAGAAAATTGATTCGGAGGAAGTGGCAGAATTTTGTCGCGGCGCTGGCTATCAAGCGGAGATGATTGAAGCGGGTATGTTGGTAATTCCCCCCGAAAGCAATGCCTCCGAGTTGGATTGGCAAAAAGAGGAAGTCCCCCCCGCCGAGGAGGAGTTTTCCGAGATTCCCGATGCGGAGTTAGATAGCATCCGTCGTCGTCTAGAAGGACTTTTGTAATCCAGTGATTCAGTGAACAGTAATCAGTAGTTTGGAGTCAGTCCTGATGCCAAAGTTGGCACCGCCAAACATGAAAATATTCTGATTGACGAATTGGCGTTATTTCAGCTTCTATTATCCAGTCAGAAGACAGGATAATAAATCAACGTTGTTCCCTGTTCACTGATAACTGTTCCCTGTTCCCCGATAACTGATAACTGATAACTGTTCACTGATAACTGTTCACTGATAACTGATAACTGTTCACTGATAACTGAATATGACAACCGTGGGGGAATTGGGCGAAAATTTGGTGGCGGATTGGTTGCAATTACAGCAATGGCATATCCTCCAGCGTCGTTGGCGTAGTGGCGGCGGTGAAATCGATTTAATCGTCTTGTCTAAATCTCAGGCGATTCTCGCTTTTGTTGAGGTGAAAACCCGCAGCGCTGGCAATTGGGATTTAGGGGGCAAATTAGCAATCGATGACCGTAAACAGGGGAGAATTTACGAAGCTGCCCAGATATTTCTCTCCTTTTATCCCCAATGGTCGGATTTAACCTGTCGTTTCGATGTGGCTTTGGTTAGTTGTCAAAAAAGTTCTCTATTAGCTTTGCCTGAGTTTTCCCTTGATTATCCCTGTCAGCTACGGGAAGGTTATCAATTGCAGTTACAGGAATATCTCGTGGCAGTTTTCTAAAAACACAATATGCCCGCCTAGGGAGGCGGGCTTTATCCTGTACAAACGATATGGACTCCTAAAAAATTAACGGACTCAACATAATAGAGGTTTACGGAAACCACAACAGTCTATCTGTCAACTATCAAGATTTCTCAGTTTACCGACTCAGGTGATGATTACGGCTCACTCCATCTGTCCTATATCGAGCAACAGAGGCGAAACCATACTTTACTTTACAAACTTTGAGAATCTGCGTCCGATTTAGCTGTTGCGTTGAGCTAGAGCAGGTGGCACAGGCTCTAGGTCTTTTTGCCTGAAAGGAAGTTGAGTCGCTTCCTTTGTGCCTTTATGTTTTTAATATAACACCTTTGTCGGGACTCGATCGAGCTTGTCATTAAAGTTTACACTTATTGATTTTTAGCAAAAATTGCCGTTACAAAACTATGGGAATTATGAAGTGGGGAAGTGGGGAATTATGAAGTGGGGAAGTGGGGAAGTGGGGAAGTGGGGAAGCTGTCTCATCACCCTATCACCGGCTCTCCTGACTTCCGACTCCTGATCACTGATTACTGATTACTGCTCACTGATTAGGGACTGAATCTCCTCTCTGTAGGCAAAAGGAGCGCGACTGAGAGCCTCTTGAAAGAGGGGTTGAGCCTCTTGATTTTTGCCCTGTTCTTTTAGTACGATCGCCGCCGCCAAAATCGGTCGGAAATCGTTAACATCCATCTGTTGAGCTTGTTTATAGGCTTTTAAAGCTTCCGGATAATTTTGCTGCTCGAAATAGATTTTGCCTAAAAGTAACTGAACGGAAACGATATCGATTAAACTAGCGGGATTATTGGGATCGGCAGCGGCTTTTAAAGCGCGATCAATCGTGTCTTTGACCAAACTAATCGCCTCGATAGAGCGGTTTTGGCTGAGAAATAAATTAGTTAATCCGGTCAAGGCCCGTAGATCTTGGGGTTGGGAGGCTAAAAGGCTGCGATAACTGGCTGTGGCTCCTGCATAGTCCTCTATTTGCTGTTTCGCTTCCGCTAAAAGTAGTAGATAATCGGATTGTTGGGGGTTAAGTTGCGCTAATTTTTCTAAAGGTTCGATCGCTTGCTTTAAATCGCCCTGCTGTAGGCGAATATCTAATAATCCCCGCAAAGCCGTCTGATTATCGGGTTCACGCTCTAAAACCATCTGATAACCCAGTGCTTGACTGGCTAATTCCTCTTGTTTCACTGCGGACAGATGACTCTGGCCCGAGGAGTGCTGACTCTGGAGAATAGAAGTTAATAGCGGCATGGTCGAGAAGGACAGCAAAGCAAATAACATCAGGATGAGACCGATGGATAGCCAACGACGGTTAGAGAGAGAAGCTTTCATAGACTGGGGTGGGAGGGAACAGACAAGAAAATGTTATAGAAATCTGGAGATTTGATTAGGGGATCGATCGAATTCGCCGCTCTTTATTGAGTACAATGGGCAGACAGTCAAGACTCAAAAGGGTTTTGACAAGGTTGACAGTCAAAAGATCATGGTTCTTAATATACTAGATGCCAGTAGATTCGCCCTAGAGGGTTATTGTAATCCTCTAGATCGCGCTTTTGACTTGCTTGATTACTAATTTACTATGTGTCTCCGCCGCTAGGAGTGTGATATGAATCGTTCTGGGAATCGGTTTACCGAATCACCGAAAACCCCCCCGACTCCTGAAGTGGAACTTCAGGAAGTCCCCCTTGAGTCCCCCCAGACTGAGGCTGATTTAGCCGTAGAGTCAGCCACCCCCGAAGAAGTCAAACGTCAACAACCGATTCCCCCTCCCAGTCATCTGCGGCAGTATCGGGCGATCGGTCTCGTCTATGGCCATTATCAGCGATCGGAGGAACAATTAACTAAAGGCAATATTTTAACTGCCGATGGTACTCTGATCGATTCTGTGATTCTTGGTCGGGTGATCAGTTTGGTTAAAAATCATCTCGATCTGGAAAAACCCCATCTTTGGGTGGTTTATCCCCGCACCCGTCAGGAAAATGATGCCCTTCATGTTCAGATTGTCGGTGTTTGGGAACCAGAAACCTTGAAAAAAGAGGATGAGCCAGAGATAGAGCCACTCCTCGCTTCTACCCCTGGTTATTTTTCGATTCGAGGTGAAGTCATCTTTACTGAACGGGAAAATCAAGCGGTAGTGGTCAAAATCCGACAAATGCCCAAAACTGAAGCGGACAAACCCAAGTTTTTTAAACTAAAATTGCGCGGCACTTTACCAGGTAAACCGATCAGTCGTTTTTGGGATTTTCAGGTACAACTGAAAGGGGATGCCTTAACTATTTTGGAAGGTTTAGACCTCGGTTTTGCCAGTAAGAAAAAACCGATGGGTAAGGGAGGTTTTAAAAAGCCTTTTGATAAAAATCGTCATCCCTCGGCCGATAGATATTCTCGAACGGAAGGGGAAGGAGAAAAGCGACCTTTTACCCCCGGACAATCCCCTATCCCTCGGCCTTCCCGACCAAAAACCGTATCGGAAAACTAATTTTTTCTAAGGATGGGTGTAGAACCCATCCCTGGGTTTACGGTTTTTTTCTGGAGTTACTTGCTCCTTAGTATCTGGGAATACGAGCGCGAATTCTATAACTATAATCAGTTCCTAAAATCTCGGTGATAAAAACCGCTAACTGAGTGCCTAAAATCGCTTCATCGGCAGAACTGAAAGATTTATAATCTTCTATTAACCATTCTTGACCACCATTAACTAAAGTACATCTAAATGTGCCAAGAGCTTCGGCAATTTCTGTATGTTCTATATAGTTTCTCGTTTTTACTTCCCCCGCACTATCTGCTCTCAAACATAATTGATTAAGTTCTGAATAAAATTTGGCAGGAATTTGGTCTAAATCACCCCCTTTAGTCACCCAACGCATAAAAAGATGAAAAGACCAAGGAAGATTGAGGTAAACTAGATAACATAAACCCAGAATAATTGTTAAATATAAGGAGGAAGTTAGGAATTTATCATATTTCCTTTTGGGGGATCGATTTAGACGTTTGGCTAAATCTCGCTTTGATTTTTTCATTAGTTTTAATTAGTTAAAAATAAGATGTATAAAAAAATCCTGGGTTTTGCTCCGATTATCCTGTCCTTGAGTTTATTTATTCTAGCGGTCTGGGCAATTAGTCAAGAATTTAAACACTACACTTTTGCCCAACTCTTGGCTAGTTTAAATCATATTACCACAAGTCGTAAGCTAGAAGCTATTTTTTGGATGGCTTTGGGTTATTTGTCGATGACGGGTTATGATGGCCTAGGTTTTTATTATATCAATCATCCCTTAGCTTTAGGCACTATTATCCGCACTGCTTTTATCAGTTATGCTTTTGGTAATACCATTGGTTTAACCTTATTTTCTGGGACAGCGATTCGTTATCGTTTCTATACTGCTGCGGGGGTGGGGGTGGTGGATATTGCCAAAGTTATCACTTTTACCCATTTAAGCTTTTGGTTAGGAATGTTAGGCATTGGAGGTTTAAGTTTCCTAGTTGATCCCCAACGGATTCCTCAACTTTTAAAATTACCTTTTTTAACTACCAAACCTTTAGGAGTAATTTTTTTATTGCTGGTTACGGGATATTTTTTCTTGACTCTCACTTATAAAAAACCCATAAAAATCGGCCAAGAAAATATCTATTTGCCTGCTTGGAATCTTTCCCTGGCTTTGATTTTGTTGACTTTTATCGATTGGATCTTAGCCGCTAGAGTTCTATATCTTCTTCTCCCCGGCAACTACAATACTTCTTTTTTAGGATTTTTCGGTCTCTACGTATTTGCCATGACAGCAGGGGTATTAAGCAACGTGCCGGGGGGAATAGGTGTTTTTGAGTTTATCATGCTGAGATTACGCCCAGAATATGTATCTAATGCCGAGCTTTTCGGTTCTTTAATCGCCTATCGAGCTATTTATTATTTCCTGCCTTTAATTGTCGCTTTTGTCTGGTTATTGGGTTACGAAACGCGCAGAAAATAAGGCCCGCAAATTAGCTTAAACGGACAGAAAAAGTCCCCATGCCGTCATAGCTGGGGAGCATCAATCTAGTAGGCTAAAGTTTCTAAAGTTTCCCGTAGATAGGAACAAATGCGAGCATCAGCATCGTCTCTATTTTTACCTGATTCTAGTTGTTCTTGCTGCCAACGCCGAAAACCGGAACTAGCGGCGATGGCTTGTTTTAAATGCTCCCAAGTGTGATGATCTTTGCGAAGTGGGGTGTCAGAAAATGTGGTAGAGTTGCCCATCTTTACCTCTGGTAGTAGGGTTGCACTTTTTAACATAACTTAAAAATCGCTGAAAATTCTGATAACTGGGACACAATTAGGCAGAAAAAGGTGTTACCTAGCTGGAAAGCTGCGGGGATGCCAACACCTTTTTTGAGGAAATCTAGCAGATTTTCAGGATATTTTGCTGGTTTCTGCCGCTTCTTCTGCCACCACTGCTGCGTTTAAAGCTGCGGGGGGAATGGGGATAGGAAATACCGACGGCAGGTTAGCGGCCGCATCTTCAGGAGGCTGCCCGGGGTGAAAACGACGGTAGGTTAAAACACCGGCTACGGTGATTGCTCCTGTAGCGGCGGCAAACCCTAAAATAAGTTTGTTAGGATCGGCATGGAAACTGTTATTGCTGCCAAAAATGCCTTTAGCTTGAGCGAAAGGACAAGCGGAGGCACTACCAGCATCAAGAGTACCTAAAACAATACCACTGACGAGGGTGGCACTAACGGCGATGGAGGTGAAAAAAGTTTTCTTCATAATTGCCTTGCGGATAGGTTGTCAATAGCGATTATGCTTGCATTATAGATATATAAATCACAATTGTCTATTTTATTTCTGTTGGTGACATTAAAATAACTTTGTTTAAGAATAATGAATTATCAATATCGTGTCGGGGGTAGTCTTGCCTATAACCATCCTACCTATATCGAGAGGAATGCCGACCGAGAACTGTTAACGGCGTTGAAAAATGGTCAATTTTGCTACGTTTTCAACTGTCGTCAGATGGGCAAATCCAGTTTAAGGGTACGAGTGACTCATATTTTACAGCAATCGGGCATGGATTGCGCGGCGGTAGATATAACGAGTATTGGTAGTAATGATAATTTATCCCAATGGTATAACGGCGTGATCACCCGTTTGTTTTTAGGATTTAATCTGACGGGAAAAGTTAATCTTAAATCCTGGTTGCGCGAGCGAGAGGATTTACCTCCTGTGCAGCGTTTGGGACAATTTATCGAGGAAGTTTTATTAGTTTATTGTCGGGGAGAGAAAATATATATTTTTATTGACGAGATCGATAAAATTCTCAGTTTACAGTTTTCTCTAGATGACTTTTTTTCCCTGATTCGTTATTGTTATAACCAAAGAGCAGAAAATGCCCAGTATGAAAGAATTACTTTTGCTTTATTCGGTGTAGCTACCCCAGCAGATTTAATTCGCGAAAAGACCCAAACATCTTTTAATATCGGCCAAGCGATCGAATTAACGGGATTTAATCTGGCAGAAATTGCTCCTTTAGCGGCGGGATTATCCAGTCAAAGTAATTATCAACCTGATTGGTTAGAAAAAATTATTTTTTGGACGGGAGGACAGCCATTTTTAACCCAGAAAATCTGTCAGCTATTGCGGGAAACTAATTTAGATATTGAGACGCTGATCAAAGAGAGAATTATTAATAATTGGGAATCTCAAGATGAACCAGTTCATCTGCGAACTATTGCTGATCGCTTGTTAAGAAATCAAGACAAAGCTGGTCGTTTGTTAGGCATCTATCAACAAATTTTAGAAAAGGGATCAATCCTGTGCGATGATAGTCCAGAACAAGGGGAATTAAGGCTATCGGGATTAGTGGTAAAAAAGGATAATCAATTAGTAGTTTATAATCCTATTTATCGAGAAATATTTAATCTCAATTGGGTGGAAAAACAATTGGAGCAATTGCGTCCCTACTCAGAAGCAATCGCCGCATGGCAACAGTCTAATTATAGCGATGAATCGCGGCTTTTACGCGGAAAAGCTTTAAATAATGCTCTCGATTGGTCTCAGGGGAAAAGCTTAAGTAATCTTGATTATCAGTTTTTGACTGCTAGTCAAAATCTCGATAAAAGAGAGGCAGAAATTAGCCTAGAAACTCAGAAGCAAGCTAATCAAATTCTAGCCATAGCTCACCAAAAAGCCACCAAGAGAATTCAAATTGGCTCAGTAATTTTAATTGCTTCTCTTTTGGGTTCTCTCTTAGCTTTTGTGCAGGTAAAACAAGCGTGGCAGCAAGTAGAAATTGCTAAACTAGGTATTCAATTACAGCGCCAGGGTGATAGTTATTGGCAACAATTTCAATTTGAACAACTAGAATCTTTAATTGCGGCCATGCAAGCAGTAAATAGTTTAAAAAATATCGTTACTGATGACCAAACCCTGGGTAAATATCCTGCTACCAGTCCCATTATTACCCTGCAACAGATTTTAGATCGCATTCAAGAAAAAACCCAACTGCAAGGACACCGGGGAACTATTTATAGTGTTAGTATTAGTCGTGATCGTCAAAAAATTGCCACCGCTTCTCAAGATGGAACGGTAAAAATTTGGAATCAAAAAGGTGAGAATATTCAAACTTTGACAGGTCATCAGGGAGCAGTTTATAGTGTTAGTTTTAGTCCCGATGGTCAAAAAATTGCCACCGCTTCCGAAGATAAAACCGCCAAAGTTTGGAACTTGCACGGGCAAAATTTAGTCACCTATCCTGACCATCAAGAATCAGTTTATAGTGTTAGTTTTAGTCCCGATGGTCAAAAAATTGTGACTACTTCCAGGGATAAAACCGCTAGATTATGGAATTTATCAGGTGAAACTTTACAGGTATTTAAGGGACATAAAAGATCGATAGATGCAGCTAGTTTTAGTCCCGATGGGCAAAAAATTGCCACCGCTTCCCGGGATGGTACGATTAAAATATGGGATTTATCAGGTAAAATTATCTTGAGTTTAGGTCAAGATAATATTGAGGCTTTTTATAGTGTTAATTTTAGTCCCGACGGTCAAAAAATTGCCGGGGCAGCGGCCGATAAAACTGCTAAAATCTGGGATTTACAGGGAAATTTAATAGCTACTTTCCGGGGACATCAAGATTTTGTCAACAGTGTTAATTTCAGTCCTGATGGCCAGTTTATAATTACCGCATCTAGTGACGGTAGTGCTAAAATTTGGGGACTGCAAGGGGAAGAAATAACTACTCTCAGAGGACATCAAGAATCGGTTTTTACTGCTGTATTTAGTCAAGATGGAAAAGAGGTGGTAACTGGATCGAGTGATGAAACGGCTAAAATTTGGCAACTGAACAATTTAAATCAAACCAGGGCCGATAATACCAGTGTTAGCATTAATTCCCAGGGCAATATTATCGCTATTGCTAATAAAGATGGTCAAATTACTTTACGCAATTCCCAGGGGAAAACAATTAGAGAATTTGCCACAAAAATGCGCTCAATCTATAGTATTGCTTTTCATTCCGATAGGAATCAGATGGCGATTACAGGAAGAAATGGAAAAGTACAAATCTGGAGTCAAAAAGGAACAATGCTTCAAGAATTTACTGCTAGTAAAGTACCGATTTATAGTCTTGCTTTTAATGGAGAGGGAACAGCAATAATCACGGGAACAAGCGAGGGAAAAGTTCAATACTGGCATTTAAGTAATCATCGTCCCCAATTAATTAATTCCTGGACAGCCGATGATCATATTATCTATGATTTGGCGTTTTCTCCCGATAACCAAAAAATTGCTACTGCTGCTCGGGGAAAGATTAAAATTTGGGATTTGCAGGGTAATCTTTTAAAGGAGATTAAAACCGATTCTTTTCCCGTTTATGGAGTTAGTTTTAGTCCCGATGGTGAAAAAATCGCCGCTATTTCAAGGGATGGTACAGCTAGACGCTGGGACATGGACGGAAATTTGCGATCGGAGTTTAAAATAGAAGAAGATATCGTCTATGGGATCGCTTTTAGTCCTGATGGTCAAGAGATTGTGATTATTTCTAGGGATGGTCAAAAGCATCGATGGCCCTTAGAAACAGAATATAATTATTTACAAAAATTGCTCGATCGAGGTTGTCTTTGGTTAGAAGATTATCTCGGAAATCGTCCCGAAAAACGAGAAGCTCTGTCCCCGTGTAAGCTGTACTGAATTTAAACTGCGTACTGGAAAATTTAGTATTTGGCTCTGTCCGGATTTAGCCGCTTGGTATATCCTCACTAACCACGACAATTTTTGATTTTTACAACAGGTATTATTAACCCGCAGCAAAGCAAGGGTTAAGGAGACTTGGCGATAATTCCCAGACCTGAACCCAGATTATTATTAATATTTTCAACCCTAACTTTACTGATTATTGAGGGTAATAATCTGAGCGCTAAAACCTTGTTTAGTCAACTCTTGTACCCGTTGTTTAGCTTGGTATTGTTGCTGAAATAACCCCACTTGAATAACATTTTCTCCCGCGCGGATAAATGCGAGGGGTTCAATTTCTTTAATTTTTGCCAACGCTTCCGCACTATTACTCCTAACTTCAACGCGAAAGAGTTGATTAGTCGCAATAACCCGCTGCTGTGGTGGGGGAGAAGGGGGTTTATTGGCGCGATTTTCAGGTGTGGGGGCTGGTGGATTGACAGTTTGACGATTATTATTATTAATCACTGTAGCATTGGCGGGAAGCACGGGAGCGGGGGCTTGAAAAACGTATTCTCTCAGGGGTTGATTACCGGAAACCGGGGCAGCCACCGGGGGGTTAACTGAAGGAGAATTAACCGGGGGCAAATTTAAGGGTGGACATTGGGAACAATTAGCACCACTGGGACTGTCTGAGCGTTTAGTTGGTTGTCTCACTGCCGGTGGTGGAGGCAAACGACGACCGGGATAAAGATTCTGGGCAAAAGATAAGTTCGCTTTTAGCAGCAGCGGTACTTGAGCGATTATCCCGACTTTTAACCAAAATAAAGCCGAGAAAAACAGTAAGTTTGTTCTCATGGTGCTGGTTTGTCCTCACACGAAATTTGGGTACATCATGTCCAAATTTTAAAGGAGGAGATGCTAGTCTAGAAAGTATATTGGTTAAAAATCATGACAAGGTTTATGGGGAAAGTTGTTGTCGGTCTATCGGGGGGAGTAGATAGCTCCGTTGCCGCTGCCGCCTTACACGCTCAAGGTTATGATGTTATTGGCCTAACCCTGTGGTTAATGAAGGGTAAAGGTCAATGCTGCTCCGAGGGAATGGTAGATGCGGCCTTTATTTGTGAGCAGTTGGGGGTTCCCCATCACATCGTCGATAGTCGCGAGCTTTTCCAAAAAGAAATTATTGATTATCTAGTTTCTGGTTACGAAGCGGGAATCACACCGCTGCCCTGTTCTCAGTGCAATAAAGCGGTAAAATTTGGCCCGATGCTTCATTATGCTAGGGAAACCTTAGAAACGGACACTATTGCCACTGGTCACTACTCCAGAATTCGTTTTTCTCCTGAAAATAACCGTTATCAACTGCTGCGCGCCGTCGATAAAAATAAAGATCAATCCTATTTTCTCTATGATCTAACTCAAGATGTACTCCGGGGGACTTTATTTCCCTTGGGAGAACAAACCAAGGCAGAAACCCGCAGAATTGCCCAGGAATTCGGCTTAAAAACGGCAGATAAACCCGATAGTCAGGATTTATGCTTGATTGAAGCTCACGGAACTATGCGATCTTTCTTGGATAAGTATATCGCTGTTAGTGAGGGGGATATCGTCGATCTCGATGGCAAAGTTTTGGGTAAACATAGCGGTATCCATCATTATACGATCGGACAACGCAAAGGCATCGGCATCGCCGCCGCCGAACCCCTCTATGTGGTAAAACTCGATCCCGTCATGAATCGGGTTATCGTCGGTAATCGCGAAAGTGCCGTTAGTGCCGATTGTCTTGTCGGACGGATGAACTGGGTTTCTATTGCCGAACCCACCACCCCTATCCGCGCGCAAGTACAGGTACGTTATCGTTCTCCGGCTGTTCCCGTCAATGTTATTCCCCTAGAAAATCATCAAGTGAAACTGGTTTTCGATCAACCACAATTTAGCATCACCCCGGGCCAAGCAGCCGTGATTTATGAAGGGGAAATCGTCCTCGGTGGGGGGATTATTTCAGGAGCAACCCCATAGGGAGAGCCACCAATTCACAGAATAACCTGATTATGGTTCGGGGGTCATTCTGCCAATTAGGGACTCTCCCCGGCAGGTTTAGCTAAAAATTAACGACGGGGTACGGAAGCCTCGATGTTAATATTCATAGCGGAGACTCTTGGTACAGGATTGCCTTTGGCGCTACCGAGACCCCGGGCCATGGCCAAGAAGCTGGAAGGATCGCCAGCTTTGGGTTTTTGCTCCTGGGGAATATAACGACGGACAGCATTCTGCCAAACGATTTGAGGGAAGCCCAAAATACCACGATAGTAGCCATCGTAGCGAGGCGAGGTGATGTTGAATGGACGTTCACCGATTTCGCGGCTGGCCAGGGTACGACGACGTTGGTAGGGAACGGTATCATAACCAAAGCTTTGCAGATACTCGTCACTGTTGAGCAGTTGATCGACAAAACCTTGAATCCCTTTGGTGGCAACGACAATCGACCAAGCAATTTTTTCTCTTTCGCTATAGACATCGCGACCGAGGACTCTTTGTACTACCTGTTCGACAAAGCGATAGTTGCTGTTTTTCTCGTAGAAGCTGTTATAGAAGGTTTTCGATAACAGTAGGCCACGAATGAAATCCCGCACCGATAATTGTCCATTGCGTAATTGGGATTCGAGGAAGGGTTCCCGATCCCATTTGAAGGCATGGAAGAAAATCTGACGGTAAGCGGCTTCGATTAAATCGTCCAAGTCGGTAGGGGAGAGGACATTTTCCGTCGTGTAAACTTTCGGTTTTTCGTCTCCACCGACATCATAACCAGCTACCCGCACGTTTTGGGACTTGGGGGCGTAATTTAAAAGAGGAATGGCCAAGGGTAAACCTCCGTATCCTTAGAAATGCTTAAAAAACTTTCCTCCTAATGATAAGGGAGTAGGTGCCAACTAGAAAAGAAATATTAAAAATTCTTACAATTGTTAAGAAAACTTGCTTACCATCTGGGATTTTGGGGGTTGGGGGTTGGGGGTTGGGTGTTGGGGGTTGGGGGGGGTCACTGCGTGCGCG
>SFAU01000284.1 GCA_007096045.1 Microcystis novacekii Mn_MB_F_20050700_S1
TGGTTCTTTCCTCCTCAAATTGTTTGATTTTACTTTCTAAACTTGACTGTAATTCAGAGGATAAAGTCATCATATTGTCGATGATTTCAAACAGTTTAATTATCTGTTCCCTCTCGAACTCCTTTTCGTATAATCCCCTGATTAACCTCCACTTCCACTGTTCCCGTTCTGGCAGCTTCCCAGTAGTCGCTTTTGTTTTCAGGTGTGCCATGACGATTATAGCCAAGGGATTGCTACTTGCTTCCAATTAGTCACTGATAACTGATAACTGAATAGAGTTTGTCAGCAAAACGTTTTTTTGTCTTAAAGTCCAGAAAACGGGTTTCTTCAAGAAACCCGTTTTCTAGTCCAATCAATTAATTGGTGAACTTCAGGAAAAAAGAAGTATAAAAACGCTTCAAAATACTCGGTTAATGCTTCTTTCCAGGGTTCATCATAATTGGCGGTTGTTGGGTTCATGGCAAGTCGCTACCAATTGGAAAGTTAGGCACTCATCTAAATCTATTATTCCCCATAAATATCATCAATGCTACTTGTCGTCACAAAACTTCCCATTAGAGCAACCTACATCTACATCTTTGTTCTAACATTTATTGGTAAAACTATATAATGCCGTCAGATTGCCGGGGGAGGAGTTACCTAAACCGGGGAAGATATCCTTAACTAAAAAAGGAGTTGACATGATTTTTTCCTGAATAATAGGGTGAAAATTAAACAATTAAGCCCCTAAAGAAGGCACCATCCACACGGATTGAGTGCCGTCGAGGTCGGTATCTGGTCCAATTAGCGCTGGGTTGCGGTGGCCCGGCAGCACGGAGACAGCGAAAACCTCCTCCACCCCGCTATTAAACCAAAAAGTTGCCACCAGTTGACTGGTAGCTAGATTGACGATAGCCAACCCGCACCGCAATTGATTACGTCGCTCATGCAGGGGTAAACCACCAAAGACCGCCGTTTCCCGCACTTGGGACAACCCGACAAAGGCGTGACCTTCCCAACAGTCCAAACCCCGGGTAAAACCGGGCAACTCGGCGATGATTTCCGTGCTACCAGTTTGGGGATGCCAACGGTTCAAGGTTCCATAACCGGAATTGAGGAAATAGAGATTACCCTGGTAAAGGCGGGGAGAATGGGGCATCGCTAAACCCCGCAGAATCACCTCTCCCCTCGGCACATCAATTAAGCATCCCCCTTGGGCTTTATTTTCCCGCCAGAGGTTTTCCTCGTTGGTTTCCCCCAATGCCGTCACATATACGGGAGTGCCGCTATTTTCAGCCATAGCCAAGCCATTGAGGTGGCATCGGTCCCCGGGGACTAACTCGGTAATAAAGGGCGGTTTCCACTGGGGGAGAAAACTCCAATTTCCTTCGATGGTTGCCAGACAGTTAAATAAGGTATTGACCACCCAAAGGCGATTACTGCCAAAGGCCAAATCATGACCCATAATCGGGCCGGTGAGGTGAGAGGAACGGGCTAAAAAAGCGATATCCTGTTCCCTTTCCGGTTTAATCTGGGGGGCAATCTCTCGATTAGCCGGTAAATGCCAAATTGCCTGACGAGCGCCCACAGCAATTCCGGTAGCGGTTCGGGTTAAACCCATCGCTTGGTCAAAATGGGCGAAACTCACCCGCATTTGTCCTTGATAAGTGCCAATGCTGGCCACTCGTCCCGCTTGGTAGGTGGAAATCAACACCGAGAGGTCAAGCTGGTTGAGTAATTCCGGCAGATTGAGGCTGTACTCATAATTGACCGGCACCGCTTGGCGCTGAGTTGGACTCGCTGCCGGCTCTTGAGTATCTGAAAACTGGTTAGTGTTAGGCGGCAAGCTGTCCATAGAGTTTCTTTGGTATAGATTAGAATCGATTGTGATAATTGATTATTGTTTATGGTTTATTATGGTTTCAGTTGGCATTTATGGGTTCTATTATAAACAAACTAATCAATATTATTTATAAAGTTTTCTTAATTTTTTTGTATCAAATTTACTTGAACGGTGGTATTAAATATTTATAATTGAGTTTATGTAAAACACTTTTGCAATTTCAGCTTGTGTATTATGTACAGATTCAACATTTTTGGTGACTAAGCCACAGCAAATCCTGTATATTTTCGTACTTTAGGATAACGAAAGCCGAGTACTATATCTTCTTTGGGAATACCTGCCTCCATCAAATCAGTAGCTATACCTTCCTCCGTTTCATCACATTGAATCCAGACTTTATCGACAACTAAGCTAAGGTGAATTGGTGTTGCATGAAGATACTTATTACCACTCCAACCGAAATCTAAAACTAGATAATGTCCTCGTTCATCATCAAATATAACCTGAGAAGTGTAGCCATCAGGTAAAGTAGCACGATAGTTAGCATGATTCTGGAGAACAGTCTTAATAATACTTTGATATTTTAATCGGGTATCCATTGCACAATTACCTCACTTTCATCATCAAAGACAATTAATTTCACAATCTGGTTCTTTAGCAATACCTGCCCTAATTCTATACTAAAAACACTGTTAAAAGTTGGCTGAGATATGGCCAGATAAAGAACTCGCTCAACTTTCATCTCGTTAAGGATTTGACGATACAAGACGTACTGCCCTAAAGCTTGCTGTAAATCCTTTACGTCAGACTGTCCTACAAAGCTTTTCACTTCAACGACAATTTTCCGCAATTCTTTCTCCGCACTGATTAAGCGTTCTGCTCCCAAATCAGCGGATAAACGATTCTTGCCAATTTGAAGTGGAAAAGGATCGTGAGTGATTGCCCACCCGTCCTTCTCTAAAGCAAGTTTTACAGTGTCATGGTAAATATCTCTTGCAGACACAAAAATTCAGAGGATAAATACTCTAATCAGCAGTATAGCAAATTTTTCTGTTCTAAAGACCTATTGTAAAAATCAAAAGACGAGCGCCTACAGCAATTCTGGTAGCGGTTCGGGTTAAACCCATCGCTTGGCGCTGAGTTGGACTCGCTGCCGGCTCTTGAGTATCTGAAAACTGGTTAGTGTTAGGCGGCAAGCTGTCCATAGAGTTTCTTTGGTATAGATTAGAATAGATTGTGATAATTGATTATTGTTTATGATTTGTTGACTAAGGGGTTCTATTATAAACAAACTAATCAATATTATTTATAAAGTTTTCTTAATTTTTTTTGTATCAAATTTACTTGAACGGTAGTATTAAATACTTATAATTTAGTTTGTGTAAAACACTTTTGCAATTATGGGATTTTAGGATTGACGAGTTCTAGCCAAGAATTTAGCTTAAGCTTATCTTTTTGGATATAAACTTGATTCTAGAAAAACTATTGGTAATCAGAAAATGCTGACTTCATCGCCTCCCAATCTCTCGCAACTTGCCCTTTTATTTCTCAAAATCGGCATTATCGGTTTTGGTGGTCCGGCTGCCCATATCGCTTTAATGGAGGAAGAAGTGGTTAAGCGTCGCGGTTGGATGACTAAGGAGCGATTTCTCGATTTGGTGGGGGCAACTAATCTGATTCCCGGTCCTAATTCCACGGAAATGGCTATTCATATCGGTTATATTTTTGGTGGTTTAGCGGGTTTAATAATCACGGGGGTTTGTTTTATTACTCCTGCGGTGTTAATTACGGGTTTTCTAGCTTGGATTTATACTACCTACGGGACTTTACCGGATGTGGCTCCGATTTTTGCAGGGATTAAACCGGTAGTAATTGCGGTGATTTTTCAGGCACTCTGGCGCTTAGGCAAAAAGGCACTGAAAACCCGTCAATTACTGTTTATCGGATTAGGGGTTATCGGTTTATTAACCTTAGGTTTAAATGAAATTATCGCTTTACTGTTAGGTGGAATTATCGGGATGTTTATCCTAAAAAAATTCGCTACTTTCCCCCTGATTGTGGCAGGAATAGGCGGTGTGACGGCGGTTTCTACTCCTAGCAACATCCCACCGACATTAACAGGATTAGGGCTATTTTTTCTCAAGGTGGGAAGTGTTTTATTTGGTAGTGGTTATGTGTTAGTTGCTTTTTTAGAAGGGGATTTAGTGCAGGGGAGAGGATGGTTAACTCAGCAACAAGTATTAGATGCCATTGCTGTGGGTCAATTTACCCCCGGCCCTGTGTTATCCACAGCCACTTTTATCGGTTATCAAATATTAGGAGTATCGGGGGCAATTGTGGCAACTTTAGCAATTTTTTTTCCTTCTTTTATCTTTGTTTTATTACTTAATCCTCTCATTCCTAAGCTGAGACAATCTGCTTGGGCGGGTGCTTTTTTAGACGCAATTAATGCTAGTGCTGTGGCTTTAATGGTGGCAGTAATTTTTAATTTAGCACTGGTTACTTGGTTCCAACCCTACGGGAATTTATCTTTTAATTTATTGGCTATCATTCTATCTCTTATCTCTGCTGTTCTTTTACTACGTTTTCAGGTTAATTCTACTTGGTTAATTCTGGCTGGTGCGCTCATTGGTTTTCTGTTCAACCAATTAGGTTAGGGGGAAATAATGCCCCAAACTAACCTATATTTTTCTTAAACTTTTGCCATTGATGTAGTTGCTTCTCTGAGCTTTTCTACCCAGTTATAAATCTGATCGCGATTTAGTCTATAGCTGAGGGGATGAGCGATTAATCGAGAGCTACTAGCAAATAATTCGGCAATTTCTACTAAACCATTTTCGCGTAAAGTTCGACCGGTGGAAACTAGGTCAACTATCGCTTCTGACATCCCCGTAATCGGTCCTAATTCTACGGAACCATAGAGAGGTATAATCTCGACAGGAATATCTAAACTACGAAAATAATCCTTAGCACAATTGACAAATTTTGAGGCAACTTTACCGTGATGGGGAATATCTAAGGGACTTTGATAGGGACTATCAGCAGGGACAGCTACCGACATCCGACAATAACCAAATTTTAGGTCAATTAAATTAGCCACATCGGGAGATTTTTCTAATAAAATATCATAACCGGCGATGCCTAATTGTGCCTGACCGTATTCTACATAAACGGGGACATCTGTGGCTCTTACTAATAAGGCTTTCGCTTGGTTAGTGGGGTCTGTAATCTGTAATTGGCGATTTTTTGAGTCAAGAAAGGCACTAAAATCTAAGCCAATTTTCTGAAATATTTGGATACTTTCGTTTAGTAAAGCACCCTTCGGTAAGGCAATTGTTAGCATAGAAGGAATTATGAATTGGGGTGTAGGGTGTGGGGGAAGAACGTAGGTTGGGTTGAAGTATGAAACCCAACGTCTGCATGGGTTACTGAAAATTCGCCTCTGATAACTGAGATGGCAGTCAGTTCTCTAATGACCACATCAGCTAATTGTAAATCTTGATGGTTTTCCGGTTGCCAACTA
Source organism: Microcystis novacekii Mn_MB_F_20050700_S1 (assembly GCA_007096045.1). GTDB lineage: Bacteria > Cyanobacteriota > Cyanobacteriia > Cyanobacteriales > Microcystaceae > Microcystis > Microcystis novacekii. Next base: position 5,346 of record SFAU01000284.1, read on the forward strand.
ATTGCGATCGCAGCTGCGGATTTTGCCTGTTTAGCCATTTCCCAATCGGCCCTAGTATCGCCTATCATCAGGGTTTTGTCCACGGCGGTTCCCAAAGCTTGACAGGTTTCTTGCAATAATAGGGGATCCGGTTTACTTAAACCTCGATCGCAGCCTCGGGCAATTTTAACATAATTTAATAGGTCATTTTCCTTGACAAATTGCTCAACTCGTGCTGTGGTATCGGAGGAAAGAATCGCCAATTGTAAACCGGCCGCGTGCAGATAACGAATTACTTCTAAACAGTGGGGATAGAGGGGATTTAAGCGGGGGGGAACCTTTTCATCGGCCGCTTGGAAGGCCGCTTTTGCGATCGCCATAGCCGTTAACCAATCCCGGCCAGTGGAAGCAATACAACCGGCAGCGACGATATGATTATCTCTGCGGCTGCCCACTGCCATTAAACCAGCAGGATTGAGACTATTTGCCCCAATACCGAAAGTTTTGGTTAATAAAGACTCTAAACCAGGGATTCGCGATTCAATGGCTTGTACCCGAGCTATAGCTCGATCGTACCAGAAAGCCCGCGAATCTTCTAGCGTACCGTCCTTATCAAAAACAATCCCTTGAATATCTCTAAATTCTCGATTACCACAGCGAATTATCGGCAAATAAACCTCCTTATTTTTATTGAATGTCATCCGTAAGCTAAGACGCATTTTAACCACCTATTCTTAGATTAACTGATCTCCCTCACCCCCCCTGGCCCCAGGGTCGTTTCATTCTCTTTTATGTCATTCTCTCAAATCTTTATCTGGTAACGTTTTTAGTCGATTTCTCGGAATAAATAGCTGAAAATCTGTCAAAACGTAGTGCTTTGTAGATTGATTCATGAATCAATCTACTCAACAAGCAATTTAAATGCGCGGGCAGCCCACTGCATTTTACTCCTCAAAGGCAGCTTTTTGCTGACGGACTAAATCGACACCGCGGGAAGTCCCCAGACGAGTGGCCCCGGCCTGGATAAGAGCGAGTGCTTGTTCAAGGGTACGAATTCCGCCGGATGCTTTAATTCCTACCCGTCCTTTGCTAATTTCCTTGAGAAACTTGACATCGCTAACTGTTGCGCCTCCAAACCAGCCGGTACTGGTTTTTAGATAACTCACGCCTGCATCCATGCAAATTTCTGCCGCTAAACGTTTCTCGGTGTCCGTCAGTTGCGAGGTTTCCAGAATCGCTTTCACCGTCTGGCCGGTTTCCTGACAAATACTAGCAATTTCTTGGAATAATTGCTCAGATTTCCCATCTTTTAGCCAACCGAGATTAATAACCACATCTAACTCCTTGGCACCATTATCTACGGCTTCTAAAGCCTCATAACGTTTAACTGCGGAGGTAGTGGCCCCTGCGGGAAAACCAATCACGGTAGAAACTAAAGTTTTTTTGCCGTGGAGTAACTGCACAGCTTGCTTAACGGCAGCGGGATAAACGCAGACGGTGGGAAAACGATATTGATCAGCCTGTTGACAGTAAGCCTCTAATTGTTCACTGGTGGCGGTGGGGATGAGGAGAGAATGGTCGATATATTGTGCTAAATCTAGATCAGAATCGGTGATAGCCATTATCTACGCCTTAATATAGTCAATCGATCGCTATTTTCTCATTTTATGGAAGTCGCACACTACCTGCATCTCATTTTTGTCAATCTACTAAGTTGAGATTTTTAAGGGGAAACTCTCGGCTAAAATTGGGCGTTACTTTCGATTTTCTTACTCAATCCAGGCTTTTGGGGGGTTCTACCCCCCAAACCCCCCGTTGGGGGCGTGGCGCCGCCCCCAAACCCCCCGCGCATTAGGTTAACTGTGGGATGCTTACAGGCGATTGTTCATATTTTTGTACTAATTTAAGAGTCACTGATAATTGCTGATTGTCGGTGTTTCTGCAAATGTGGGATGCAACCCACACAGCAAAGTCATGTCTCGCTAACCTAGAAATTCAGAGACTAGCAAAAATCCAGTAACCTAGGAAGAAACCGTCACAAGTGAAGACTAGGAGACAATAAACCTATGTTAGAAGCGTATCATCAGCACGTTGCCGACCGAGCGAAATTAGGTATCCCTCCCCTTCCCCTCAATGCTCAACAAACGGCGGAATTATGCGAAATGATCAAAAATCCGCCCGAAGAACTCAAGGGAGAATTGCTGACCCTGCTGCGTGACCGTGTTCCCCCTGGAGTTGATGAAGCGGCCTACGTTAAAGCGGGATTTTTAACAGGAATTGCCAAAGGCGAAATAAAATCTAACGTTATCTCCGCCCAGGGTGCGGTTAGCTTACTGGGAACCATGGTCGGTGGTTATAACGTTCATTCTCTGATTGAACTGCTGAAATCCAGAGATATTAATATCGCCGCTGCCGCTGCCAGCGCTTTAAGTAAAACCCTGCTAGTATTCGACGCATTTAACGAGGTTTTGGAATTATCCGACACCAATCCCTATGCTAAACAGGTTATCGATGCTTGGGCCAATGGCGCTTGGTTTATCGCTAAACCGAAACTTGCTAAAGAAATTACCGTCACCGTCTTCAAGGTTCCAGGAGAAACCAATACAGATGACCTATCTCCCGCTCCCCATGCCACCACCCGGCCCGATATTCCCCTCCATGCTTTGGTCATGTTAGAAACCCGTCAACCGGGGTCTTTAGAAACCATTGCCGAATTGAAAAAATTAGGCCATCCGGTCGCCTATGTGGGGGATGTGGTTGGGACTGGTTCTAGTCGAAAATCGGCAATTAACTCGGTTCTCTGGCATATTGGCGATGATATTCCCTTTGTGCCTAATAAACGTGCTGGTGGCTATATTTTAGGCAGTAAAATCGCTCCTATCTTCTTTAATACTGCTGAGGATTCCGGCGCTTTACCGATTGAATGCGATGTTAGTCAAATGAACACGGGGGATGTGATTAAAATTTATCCCTACGAAGGCAAAATCACCAACGAAGCGGGCGCAACTATTAGCACTTTTAGCCTCAAACCCGACACAATTCTGGATGAAGTGCGGGCCGGCGGTCGTATTCCCCTCTTAATCGGTCGCAGTCTCACCGATAAAACCCGTCACGCCTTGGGACTTGAATCTAGTACCCTATTTACTCGTCCCACTATGCCTAGTGACACGGGTAAAGGTTACACCCTAGCACAAAAAATGGTCGGCAAAGCTTGCGGTTTACCCGGGGTGCGGCCGGGTACTTCCTGTGACCCAATTATGACTACGGTAGGGTCTCAGGATACCACTGGCCCGATGACCAGAGACGAGTTAAAAGAGTTAGCTTGTTTAGGTTTTAGCGCCGATTTAGTCATGCAGAGTTTCTGTCACACGGCAGCCTATCCGAAACCGGTTGATATTCAAACTCATCACCAATTACCGGACTTTTTCTCTACCCGGGGTGGGGTGGCTTTACGTCCGGGAGATGGCATTATTCACTCCTGGTTAAATCGGATGTTATTGCCGGATACGGTGGGGACTGGAGGCGATTCTCATACTCGTTTTCCCCTGGGAATTTCCTTTCCTGCGGGGTCGGGTTTAGTGGCATTTGCCGCCGCTTTGGGAGTAATGCCTTTGGATATGCCGGAATCGGTTTTAGTGCGTTTTACGGGGGAATTACAACCCGGTGTGACTCTGCGCGATATTGTTAATGCTATTCCCTACGTCGCCATCCAAGAAGGCAAATTAACCGTGGAAAAACAGAACAAAAAAAATGTTTTTAACGGTCGGATTATGGAGATGGAAGGGCTGCCGGATTTGAAATTAGAACAGGCTTTTGAGTTAACCGATGCCACGGCGGAACGTTCCTGTGCTGGTTGTACAATTAAGTTAAGTACCGAGACAGTGGCGGAATATTTACGCTCTAATGTGGCTCTGTTAAAAAATATGGCGGCCCGGGGTTATAGTGATGCCAAAACTATCCTACGTCGGGTCGCAAAAATGGAACAATGGTTAGCTAATCCTGTGCTGATGGAGGCCGATAAGGATGCCGAATATGCGGATATTATCACCGTCAATTTAAGCGAGATTAAAGAACCAATTGTCGCCGCACCCAATGACCCGGATAATATCAAGTTAATGTCGGAATGCGCTGGGGATAAAATTGATGAGGTGTTCATCGGTTCTTGTATGACTAATATCGGTCATTATCGCGCCGCTGCTAAGATATTAGAAGGAGCAGGAGTTGCTAAGGCTAAACTGTGGATTTGTCCCCCCACCCGCATGGATGAAAAACAATTGCGCGATGAGGGAATGTACGGCATTTTTGCCGCTTCTGGGGCGCGCACCGAGATGCCTGGATGTTCCCTTTGTATGGGTAATCAAGCGCGGGTTGAAGACAGAGCGACGGTATTTTCTACCTCGACTCGTAACTTCAATAATCGCATGGGAAAAGATGCGCAAGTCTATCTCGGTTCCGCCGAATTAGCGGCAGTTTGTGCGCTGCTGGGACGCATTCCCACTGTTGAGGAATACCTGGCAATTGTCACCGAGAAAATTAATCCTTTTGCTGGCGATTTATACCGCTATTTGAACTTTAATGAAATCGCTGGTTTTGAGGATGAAGGCCGGGTAATTTCCCTAGAAGATTTACCTAAGATTGAGGATATTTTAGGGATTCCTTCTGCTGTTTTAAGTTAGTATGAAGTTGAGGGTGAGCTATGAAAAGCTCACCCTCTGCAAAAAAACTGGCACTTTTGTCAAATTTGCCACATTTTGCCTGTATAAAAACATGATTCAACCCTCTGGCGCTCCCCCCCTACTCTATCTCAATCTTCCCTTAGATACGGCTAAGGCTTCCTGTTTGGCTTACAAATTCCCTTTTTACCTGATTTTCTCCTCGATCATACTCTCTTAGGTAAAGAACCTTCTGACCGCATTCAGGAGTATTCCCGACGCTGGACGCAGTTTGTCTCTGGTTTATGGCGAAGTCGGGGAGATGTTACCTATGCACTACGATTTGACCTCAATCAGACCCATAAACGCATTGATACTTATATTTTTGGACGTTTCCACACCCCTACGAATGATTCTCAAAATGCGAATCAAGGGAAGATTCTGCTTGCCGATTTAGAAAGGATGTTAGAATCCTTCGGTTTTGAGCCAAAATCTCTAACAGGGAATCAATTACAGCATTTAGTTAACAATTATAGTTACCGTTATTGTTTTGAAGTCTGTCAGGAGGAAGTGATTACCCCTATTCGACAGGATACCCCCATTACAGGACAAGCTAACACTTCTAAAGATGCAGATTTTGCTATTCCCAAAGAGTTTGTTTATCAGGGAAACCGTCATATTTACGGGATTCGTCCCTGGTGGGGTGCGGGAGGAACGTTTTTAGTCCCCTTTAATGCGTTAGCTTCCCAAAGTTCGGCGGTGAGTGTGTGTATTTTATTGAGTCCAACCCAACTTAACCCCACAGAACAAAGTTTAATGGCGGAAATTGCCCGACAAGCGGAAAGTTTGGCACAATTACAGACTAGAAGTATCATGGTTTCGGGAGTACCTAACGATCCCTCTCAAAATAAGACCGATCCTCAGTTACGCTGGGAATCACGGCTTTATGCGGCTAATCTTCGTCGTTTAAATCATCCCTTTTTAAGCACCATTTTCTGTTTTTCTGATGATTATGCGGCATCTCAACAGGTAGCAAGTGCGATCGCCTCAACGATCCGAGAGGAACAAGCTTACGATCCTCCCTTGGGAGAAAGTGAACCCATTGCATCCATCTACAACTCGTCCCTATTACCCCGATAATTCTAGTTATGGAACAGAGAATAAGGGGGATGATAGAGTATGGTGATTTGAATTGACTGTAAACAGGGTAATTATAGCAAATCCAAGAATTATGCTAGAAGAAATTCATCAAAAAATATTGGGCTATCAATAGGAATTTTCTGAGAAGGAGACAGCTAAATGACTAACATCTCAAATCAAGAAACTTACTATGAAACAACAGTTACTTATACCCTTGAACGAGAGGGAAAATTCTACATTATTGAAAACGTACCCGCAAGGGTATGTGTAGAAACAGGAGAAAGATTATTTTCACCAGATACCGTTGAAAGATTACAACAAATTATCTGGAACAACGAACCACCTAAAAAATTAATTCAAACACCAGTGTATGAATTTTCACCTGTTTGATGAATTAAATACAACGCTGTAATTATACAAACATAGAGGTCACAAAATGAACACAATAACACTTAAAAATCGTTTAATTGAAAAGATCAACAATCTTTCGGAAGAGCAACTTAATTCGGTTATATCTTTTGTTGAACAGTTAGAATATCTGTCTGAAGAAGACCAAAAAATTAAACGACCACAAACTGATGAGGAAAGGATGGTTTTAGTAGAAAAATTTAAACAACTATGTGCAGAAACTCAAGCAATGTTTGCTGACAATCCTATTACAGAAGAAGAAATCCAAGCGGAAATAGATGCTTATCGGAGAGGTGAATGAAAGTTATTATTGATACAAACATCTTGATTTCTGCGGCTTTTAGGGGAGGTAAACCAAAGATGGCTATTGCTCATGTTATTGCTTCTTCAAGCTTTGAATGGATAGCATCATCCGAAATTATAAAGGAGTACAAAGAGGTTTTAAATCGTCCTAAGTTGAAATTGTCCCAAATTACCAAGCAAGAATGGTTAGAACTAATTGATTTAGCTGTTATTCCCATAGATGTTAATCTAACGATTGACTTTCCTAGAGATAGAAAAGACGCTAAATTTTTAGCTTGTGCAATATCCTCTGGTGCTGATTATTTGATTACAGGTGATAAGGATTTTGAGGATGTACCGGACTTAGGAGTTACTAAAATTGTTACTGTCTCTCAGTTTTTAGAAATTTTTACGAATTAACTAGGAGGAAAATTATGAGCGATTTAAAATAAGGCTAAATGCCATTATCAAGTTTGTATTTTAGTCTAAGTAAAGTAAAGCATGGAGGACAAGTTAAAAATGGGTGTTGAAGACAACGACAGCAAAAAACTTGAACAACAAAAACTAGAACAGCAAGAGTCAGATAAACCCAAAACTGGTAAAGAAGCTCTTGACATTGTTAAAGCTCAAAAAGAAGGAAGAGAAGTTACTCAAAAACTAGAAACTTCTGCCGAAAAACCAAAAACAGGTAAAGAAGCTCTCGATATTGTTAAAGCACAAAAACAGGAACAAAAACTTGCTGAAGCTAAACCTTTAGGAAAATTAGAACCCGGAGAAGTGAGAAGAACATCAGAAGGTTCTATTATTATGTGTAATGAAGTTAAAGAAGCAACTGACAGAAAAGGCTATGAAAAAATGCTTTTTCCAACCACTCAAGTGGGGTTAGATGGGTGGCATAGAGCGCATAGTCAGGGTGCTGGTTTAGGCAATGAAATGAAAGAAGGCATTCGTTACGCTCCTCCAGAAGTTAACCTGAAATTACAAAATCAAGGTATTGAGCAACATATCAGAGATAATCGACTATTCCTGTATTATCAGAAAGGGAAGCCGTTGAATTAATTAAAACATGGCTAGGAGCTAAATCAAAAATATTTAGCTATCCTTACGATAGGAGTTTAATGTCAAACCTTTTAATAGATAAAGCTTTGGCCAAAGTTGAAAATGCTGTTAATAAACTAGAGCAAAATCAACAATACTATAATTTTCGGGAACAGCAGATTGAAGGCATTAATAATTTCTTTAAATCTAAGTCAAGTAACGAAGCAATAATTGATGTGATTTTACAAGAAACTTATCAGCTGTATAATAATCAGGGAGAAGTAGATACCAAAGAAAGAGATTATTGTCATGGAATCATGCGCTTTCACCTAATTTATTTTCAGAATAAATGGATAATTTATGACTATGAAAATATTAAAAATCTCTAGATTCTGCGTGATTGGACTGGATGAAACAATGCAATAACGTTGTTAAATTACTCTGGAGAATGAAGAATGGTGTCTAGGGTATTGACTAGGCAGCAATTCTAAATTTGCCCTGTAGCAAGGCTTTTGACTGCTCTAGGTTAATATCTGATTTATCAAACTTTTCTTGATATCATTACATCCAGAAACACGAGTTTATTTAGCGATCAAACCAGAAATTTATGAAAAGTTTTTCGCTCAAGCTGCCATACAAATAATCTTGCAAAAGTATCAAATTTTATTGTTAATTGTTGACACTAATTAGGAGGAAATAGTCCAATGATAAACTAAATTATTATCAAAGCATAATCAAGAAAATTCTCACAAAATATGCAGAAATTTCCTCACAAGTACCCGATCAAGACATAGAAGAAATATTGATATTTGACGATGATAGGAGCCAATATCTTTGGTTTAATATTGGCTGGAAAAATGGCAACCGAATTAAAGCTATTTCCGTTTATCTTCTTCTAAAAAATGACAAAATTTATATTGAAGAAGATTGGACAGAAGCAGGTATCGCCACGGAATTAATGCGCGTAGGAATTCCCAGTAGTGAGATAGTTTTACCTTTTCAACCTCCCGAAGTGCGGCAGTTTACCGAATTTGCGATCGCCTAAAAATTATTCTTTACTTTCTCGTCAGATGAGGAGTAGCTAAAATCGAATATTTAAATATACTTGTTTCTAGGTCATTTCTGCCACTTCATCCTTGACCCGCCAGTTCAAGAGTTAGATATTTTCCGAGCAAAAGTGCTACAATGTAATTTTAGGGGTCAAAACAATCAAGGAGAAGAGCATGGTCAGCAAAATTGATCGCCAAGCATTTTTACAATCCTTAATCGTGCCACCGGGTAAAGAAATTTCTCTGCACAAAGACTACGATCCCGGGTTTAAACCCGACTACATTACCAAAGAAGATGCCACGCTGCTGCTGCAACAGGGGATCGAAAAAATGGCCGAGTTTCAAGATAAACTTTATGCCCAGGATACCTATGCACTGTTAATTAATCTGCAAGCCATGGATGCGGCGGGTAAAGATGGTACGATCAGACACGTTATGTCGGGTTTAAATCCCCAAGGCTGTCAGGTATTTAGCTTTAAAGTTCCCTCGGCCGAAGAACTAGATCACGATTATCTCTGGCGATATTATAAAGCTTTACCGGAGCGGGGTCGTATCGGTATTTTTAATCGTTCCTACTACGAAGAATTATTAGTAGTGCGCGTCCATCAAGATTTATTGGAACGGCAAAAACTCCCCCCAGAAGCAAGAACTAAGAAAGTTTGGCAGCGACGTTTTGAGGAGATCAATAATTTTGAAAAATATCTGGTTAACAATGGGGTTATTGTCCTGAAATTCTTTCTCAATGTTTCTAAAGGAGAACAGAAAAAACGATTTTTAGAAAGAATTGATCGCCCCGAAAAAAACTGGAAATTTTCTGAAAATGATGTCAAAGAAAGGGCTTTTTGGGATGATTACATGAAAGCCTACGAGGAGGTATTCAATCATACCAGTACCGAGTGGGCCCCTTGGTATATTATCCCGGCTGATCGCAAATGGTTTACCCGTTTAGCTGTGGGGGCGGTTATTTATCACACCCTGGAATCCCTAGGTTTGCAATATCCCACCGTCACCGAAGAACATCGCCAAGCTTTACTGAAAGCCAAAGAAATCCTCGAAAACGAGCCAGATTAAAAATGGAAGAAAATCCCCAAAAAGCGATAATTGCCGGAAAATCGATCGTATAATCAATCTCGATTTTCAAGAATTCCCCCTATGAATTATCGCATCGATCGCCGCACCTATGCTGAAACCTACGGCCCCACCGTCGGAGATAAAGTTCGCCTGGCAGACACGGAATTATTTATCGAAGTCGAAAAAGATTTCACCAGCTACGGCGATGAGGTAAAATTCGGCGGCGGTAAAGTAATTCGCGATGGTATGGGCCAATCCCCCATTTCTAGGGAAGATGGGGCGGTGGATTTGGTGATTACTAATGCCTTAATTCTCGATTGGTGGGGCATCGTTAAAGCCGATGTGGGCATTAAAGACGGCAAAATTTATCAAATCGGTAAAGCGGGTAATCCCCACATTCAAGATAATGTCGATATTATTATCGGTCCTGCTACCGAGGCATTAGCTGGGGAAGGGATGATTTTGACAGCCGGGGGGATTGACGCCCATATTCATTTTATCTGTCCCCAACAAATTGAGACAGCGATTGCGTCGGGGATTACCACGATGATTGGTGGCGGGACCGGACCTGCGACGGGAACTAATGCCACCACCTGTACCCCGGGAGAATGGAACATCTATCGAATGCTAGAGGCCGCCGAAGCTTTCCCGATGAATTTGGGTTTTTTGGGTAAAGGCAATAGCAGTCAGCCGGAAGGACTAGCGGAACAGGTAAAAGCGGGGGTAATTGGCTTAAAACTCCATGAAGATTGGGGAACTACTCCGGCAGCTATTGATACCTGTTTAAGCGTGGCCGATAAGTACGATGTGCAGGTGGCGATTCATACCGATACTCTCAATGAAGCCGGTTTTGTTGAGGCCACTATCGCCGCTTTTAAAAATCGCGTTATTCACACCTACCACACGGAAGGGGCCGGGGGTGGTCATGCTCCCGATATTATCAGGGTTTGCGGGGAAATGAACGTTTTACCCTCCTCTACTAATCCCACTCGTCCCTATACGACGAATACCTTAGAGGAACACCTCGATATGTTGATGGTTTGTCATCATTTAGACCGGAGCATTCCCGAAGACGTGGCCTTTGCCGAATCCCGCATCCGGCGCGAAACTATTGCTGCCGAGGATATTCTCCACGATTTAGGGGCTTTTAGTATAATTTCCTCCGATTCTCAAGCTATGGGACGGGTGGGAGAAGTAATTATCCGCACTTGGCAAACTGCTCACAAAATGCGGGTACAACGAGGCAGACTGACCGGGGAAACGGGCGAGAATGATAATCTGCGAGCAAGACGATATATTGCTAAATATACGATTAATCCTGCTATTACCCATGGTGTCTCCGATTATGTCGGTTCCATCGAGGTGGGCAAATTAGCCGATTTGGTTCTCTGGAAACCGGCATTTTTTGGCGTAAAACCGGAAATTGTTCTGAAAGGCGGTTTAATCGCCTGGGCGCAAATGGGCGATGCTAATGCCAGTATTCCCACACCGCAACCGGTTTATATGCGTCCCATGTTTGCCTCTTTTGGTGGTGCGATCGCCAAAACTTCCTTGACATTTGTTTCTAAATATGCTATGAAAGCGGGCATTCCTGAGAAGTTAAAGCTGAAAAAAACCGCCGTGGCAGTGTCGAATACGCGCAATATCAGTAAGGCTAGTATGAAGCTGAATGACGCTTTACCGCGCATGGAAGTTAATCCCGAAACCTACGAAGTGCGCGCTGACGGGGAATTATTAATCTGTGAACCGGCTACGGTTTTACCCATGGCCCAGCGCTATTTCCTATTTTGAATTCGATTTCAGAAAACGGGTTTTTTCAAAAAACCCGTTTTCTTTTTGAATCACAGTTAAGGATTAGTAGGAAAATTTGGGAAAAATAACTTAACTAATCCTGCCATTAGTGCAGTAACAATAGCAACAAAGATGGTTCGATTAGTAAATTCCAAGTTATCTAGGCGTTTATTCACACCTGTTAATTCTCCTTTAACATTTGCTAGGTCAACTCTTAAGTTATTCACTTCTTCAGATAACTTATCTATTTTGCTATTAACTTCTTTGAATTGTCCTAAAATAAAGTCTTTCAATTCTTTGAGGTCGTTTTCTGTAAATGTTGCCATTGTGTGACTCTCCTAGTAATTGTTTGTGATACTAATAATTTCACCCCTAAGTTTAACTCCTAACCCTTCATCAGTCAAATTGCATCGAAGTTGCATCACCAGAAGGAATAAAACTGGCCCAATAAAAAGGATGTTTTTGCTTCTCACCCTTGAGCATTCCTAGTTGAATTTGTCGTAAAGCTTCACTGCGTCCTTCTCCTTTTTGTAAGCGTCCATAATAGGCCACCATTAAATCTTTAGTTGCATCATCAGATACTTTCCAAAGGCTAATTAATTGGCTTTCACTACCTGCAATAACTAAAGCACGGCGCAATCCATAAACTCCTTGACCTATTGTAATATCTCCTCTCGCCGTATCGCAAGCGGAAAGCACAACTAATTTAGTTCCGACTAAGTTTAAATTGGTAGTTTCCAAAGCAGTTAAAACCCCATCATCTCCTGCACTTTGACCGATTGTAACTCCTGCTAAAACTAACCCAGAACGCAATAAAGGATTCTCAATAACATTGCTTTCCAGTTTAAAAAAATCATGAGTAGCGATGTGGAGAATATTTGGTTTTTTCGCTTGTTTGACGGCGTTTTCTGTGGCTTGAGAACCAGTTAAAACAGTGGCTTGAGGTAAGAGATTTTTAATTGCTTTAGCTTCTTCTTCTGTACCCGGAAGACCGGGAAAAGTAAACTCAGGCAGGTCGATGGAACGAGTGAGAGCGACTTTTTCCCCTGCTTTACCGTAGAAAGGGTCAGCTATAATCAGCGGAGATTGTTGACTAGCGAATTTATCTTTAAGGCGCAGTAAATCTCGTCCAGAAGTGAGATAAGTAATATGATAATTTTCCACTAAGTATTGATTATTTTCATCCACTAATGCTTCAAAAGGAATTAAATTCAGTGCAGCATCAGGAGAAAGGAGAATAGTACGAGTATTCCCTAATAATTGACGGATAGGCTGCATTAATTTCTCATCCAGTTGACGCGCTGATTTTTGAAGTTGGGGGATAGGAGTTTTTGCGTCTGCAAGATTGGTACGAAAGTAGGTTAATTTGTCCTCAAGCGGTTTAGCTTCCCCTAAATCCTTGGCTTTGATGTCACCATTGGGATAGAGAAGATAAACAGCATAACGAGGAATACCAAGGCGTTCATTTTCAGGTGCTTTAGGATTAAAAGGTCGATAGCGGACGATTTCAACTAAAGCAGCATCAGCAGGAATTAGCTTTTGAATCCCTTCGAGGGTAATGGGTTGGGATAGGCTACGAAATTCGGCACTACGAACACCGATTTTACCCTCTATTTCTTTTGCTTTTTCGGTAACTTCGCCGATTCAAGTCTGAAGTGCATCACCTGAAAAGCTTGACAGAGGAAAGCTCATCAGTTAAAGTCGGATATTGATCAAAACAAACAGACAAACTAATGAACTACTCACATCTTAGC
>SFAU01000285.1 GCA_007096045.1 Microcystis novacekii Mn_MB_F_20050700_S1
GGCATGGGAAGAAAATCGAAATGAAAAGTCAAATTCAGTTGACTGGAGATTTACTACTGCTGATGCTCGTATTAAGTTAAAAAAACTCTATCCCTCAATTCAAACTTGACAGACTACTATGTTTTGGAGGGAGAACTAGAACACCAAGACAGTCTCGGCACGGGTTCCGTGATTCGACACGGTGAAATTCAACGGATGAGCGCGGGAACAGGGATAAAGCACAGTGAATTTAATCATTCTGCCACTAATACCCTCCATCTTCTGCAAATTTGGATTATTCCTGACCAAAAAAATCTAGAACCCAGCTATGAACAAAAAGCGATCGAATTTTCTCCCCATACCTTACAACTAATCGCCTCTCCCACCGGCGCCGGTAACGCGGTTAAAGTCCATCAAGACGTTAATCTCTCCGCAGGAATTATGCCCCTAGGCCAGTCCCTCACCCATTCCTTAGCTCCCAGTCGTTATGGCTGGTTACAAGTGGCTAGAGGGCAAATAACCCTAAATAGCGTGCATTTACGAGCGGGGGATGGAGCGGCAATTAGCGAGGAAACTTCCTTGGCTATTCAATCTCTAGAAGACTCGGAAATTTTGCTTTTTGACCTAGGGTAGTGGGCCAAGTTTTCCTGCCAATTCCCCGGTTGACTTTCAGCCATCAATACTGTCCACCACACTCAGAAAATCGTTGTGGATTAACTCGGCGATAAAATTCTCCGGATCGGTGATAGGAACAGTAAGTCCTTGGGTGGCCACCATCTGTGCAGCCATCCGAGTCATGAATTCCTGTCTTGTTTCCGTCATTCTCCCCTGACATTGTTGTAATTTTTCCACCAATTCCAGTGGGCAATCAGCCACCAGTTTATCTCCCTCGCGGGTGACATAAATTGTCATCTTTCTTACCTCCTAAATGATCGGGAACGAGAATTCGGCACTACTAAATCCCTGTCCCTCTTTCGCTATTGCCAATATTTTTTCTGGCTTGTCGTTGGGTAAGTAGCTGGTTGTAATTAAATTGAAGATGGATTTTGGGTTCGATCCCCCCTGCCCCCCTTAATAAGGGGGGGTGACGATAGGCGGGGGGATCCCCCCTGCCCCCCTTGATAAGGGGGGTGTCTGAAAGTTTTTAACACCTACCTACTTGATTATTATTATCGCCAAAATAAAAGGATAAATTTGTCAATCTTTGTAACGAAAAATCAAGAAAAACTGTTCTCACCGTTTCGCCCCGAACCTTTGCGGGGAAATTTGTTACAATGAATACAAGGGGACTCCCTGCGCTGGCTCCCATCCCCAGATAGTCAAAAATTGGCGGGGTAGGGAGCGGAAGCCAATAGTTCCGATCGGGACGGCATTTGTCAGAGTTTCCCGCTTCCTTTAGTTTTAGGGGGAAAAGCCATGAAATCTGCCACATTATTATCGCCCGATCGACCGCTGCCAGAATTTCTCCGGTCAGCTATCCGAGAACGTTTTCCGGGGAAAGCGATCGATGCTCTCAGCATCCGCTACTATGAAAGCGTCGAGGATGTGGGATACGAGTATTTTAACGATCGGGTGTTGCCGGCCTGTAGCGATGAGCCTGTAGTCCGCTATCTCGGCCCTTTTATATCCTACGTCCGTCTAGGAGAGGCCTTGGTTTTGGATCGGCAAGATGGTCTTGTGGTTTACGAAACCGATCGAGATGTTCCCTGCACGGAAACCGGACCTTTCTGGTTGGTGACTCCTAAATCGATCTGAAAAAACAAACCCAAGTTAATAGTCAAGACTCGACGGGTGGAGTCGCCAAGGGGCAAAACCCGTCGAATTTTTATAAGGCTTGCGATCGCAACCAAGCCACGGGTAGATAGAGCATTTTCTTGGCTAAAGGCACGAAGGCACGACGAGCGAAGACATCGTAGTTATTTGCTTCAATTACGTCTAAAATGCCTTGATAAAGCAGTAAAGCCGCCCAAACCGGCCAACGGGAATCGGGATTAAGGGCGCGAATCCCCCTTTCGGCGGAATCGTAGTAATAACGGGCTCGCTCAATTTGGAAGCGCATTAACCCCTTCCAACGGTCATCATTAACCCCTTTGAGTAAATCATCTTCGCTGTAGTTAAAACGCTCTAAATCCTCTAAAGGTAGATAAATCCGCCCACGATGGACATCTTCCCCCACATCCCGCAAAATATTGGTTAATTGATTGGCAATACCGAGATCGATCGCTTCTTCTTGGGGAATATAAACGCTTTGATTACGTCGCCAAGGAGCCGAGCGATCGCCATCTTCCAATCCTAACACCGCGCTGGACATTAACCCCACCGTTCCCGCCACCCGATAGCAGTACAGTTTTAGTTCATCAAAGGTTTGATAACGACTGCGATAGAGATCCATCTGTTGCCCGGCGATCATATCCCGAAAGGGTTGGATATCCATGGGGAACTTTTCTAGAGTATCCACGAGAGCGACATCGGCATCCTCGAGGGCAACCCCAGAAAAGACAGTTTCTAGCTGTTTTTCCCATAAATCAAGGGTTTCAGGGGTAGTTAACCGGGCTTGGGGTCCATCGACCAGTTCATCGGTACGACGACACCAGACATAAATTGCCCAGATCGCTTGACGTTTTGCTTTCGGCATCAGGAGAGTACCGAGATAAAACGTTTTGGAATACTTCTCTGTAATCCGGCGACAGAGTTCGTAGGACTCCGCAAGGGAGACGAGGGGTTTGGTGGGGTGGGTCGGTTTTGGCAATTGGAGCATTCTGCTGGGGCGGAATGATTGACTTAAATTAACGGCGAACTGTGGCTAATGATATAGCATTGTCTCACTCAAGGCCATTTTCGTCATTAGTCCCTAGCCAGAGAATTAACGAGCGCTGGACACTGGTGTAGATTGGGTTTTATTCGGGTTTAGCGCTGCTGCGGGGTGATCTTTGCCGATCACTGCTGCCGCTAATTTCCCTGATAAAACCGCCCCTTCCATGCTTCCTAAATATTTTTGCATGGTATAGTCACCGGCGAGATAAAAATTCTCGATCGGAGTTTTCTGAGAAGGTCGATAAGCTTGCCGGCCGGGGGTGGCTTTATACACTGATCGGGGAGTTTTCACCAGATGATATTTTAACAATTGGCTGGGATTATCGCCAGTAAAATGTTGGGGAAAGAGTTTTTCTAATTCTTTCATCGTGGCGGCGATAATTTCTTCATCGGATTTAGTAATCCAATCTTGAGCGGGAGCGAGAACTAATTCTAACATCGAGCGATCGGGGTTAGCGTATTCTTTACAGGTGTTGCTCATGTCAGCATAAACACTGAGTAAAGGCGAACGGGAGAATAATAAATGATCGATGTCGGTTAGTTTGCGATCAAACCAGAGGTGTAGATTAATAACAGGAACTCCTTCTAATCCTTCTAATTTTTGAAAGAATTTATCTTCTTGCCAAAGTTTAGGCAGTAATACTTTTAAGGGATCTACAGGCATTGCAGACACATAAAGATCAGCTTCAAAAAGATAATCTTTCGCACCGTCTAAACCGCGCATTAAGAAGGCTTTAATTGTGCCATCTTCATTTAAGATAATCTCTTTTAAAGGGGCGTTTAAGCGCACTTCGCCACCTCTAGCGGTGATGTAATCGACTAAAGGTTGGCAGAGTCTTTCCGTGGGTGAACCATCGAGAAAGGCCATTTTTGAGCCGTTTTTCTCCTGTAAAAAGCGGTTTAATGCCGTTAGTAGAATCGTGGCGGAAATCTCGTTAGGATCGATAAAGTTTAGGGCCTTCGACATAGCGATAAACACTTCTTTTTCTACCCTAGGCGGTATGTTTTGTTTGTCTAACCATTCCGACCAAGAATATTTATCCATCTCCTCGACGTAACTTTGGCCTTTGACAATGGCAGGGATTAAACCGAGTCCAAATTTAATTTTTTCCTCCCAAGTTAACATATCGTTATTGCGGAGAATGGCAACAATACCATTAATTGGGGCGGGAAGATCTGGGAAGTCAAACCGTGAATAGGTACCGGGTTTTTCCGGCTGATTGAAGATCATCGAGTGTTCTTTCCACTGTAGGCGATCTTCTATGCCTAATTCTTTGAATAATTGCAGCATATTGGGATAAGCGCCAAAGAAGATATGTAAACCGGTTTCGTACCAGTCGCCATCGACATCTTTCCAAGCGGCAATTTTTCCCCCTAATACATCGCGACGTTCCAGTACGATGGGCGTATGTCCCGCATCGACAAGGTATTTCGCACAAGATAATCCGGCTAGTCCCGCACCAGCGATCGCAACTCGCATCGTTTCTTATCTACTCTCTAATGTCTTGTCTTTATCACATTCCCTATTATACTTCACATTTCGTTACATTTTTTTTCAGATTGTCGAGAAGGCCGGGGGCAGGAGGCAGCTTTGTTCTCCCCACACCCCACTTCCTTGATAACTGAATAACTGTTTACTGGTCACTGATAACTGTTTACTGGTCACTGATAACTGATAACTGATATTGTGATATGTAATTAGCTTAATTCGCTTACCTTTTGAGTTTACGCATATACCCTCTTCAATCGATCGCTATGACTTTTCCCACTACGTCCCCCCAAGTCTCGGAGATAGAGAATAATCGTGCTTGGCACAATTTAACTGGCGAACAAACCCTAGAAATCCTGAGAACCAATGGGGAAACTGGCTTAAACGAGGCGGAAATTGTTAAAAGAAAAGATATTTTCGGGTTAAATGAACTAAAAGAAACGGGGGGACGTAGCCCGTTAATGATTCTCTGGGAACAGTTTACTAACATTATGTTAGTGATGCTAATTGCCGTGGCGGTGGTTTCGGCGGTTTTGGACTTAAAAAAAGGGGAATTTCCCAAAGACGCAATCGCTATTTTTACAATTGTTATTTTAAACGGTATTTTAGGATATTTACAGGAAAGTCGGGCAGAAAAGGCTTTAGCAGCCCTTAAACAGTTATCCTCGCCGAAAGTCCGGGTTATTCGTAATGGTAGCACCTTTGAAGTGACGGCCAAGGAACTTGTCCCCGGGGATATCATGTTACTGGAAGCGGGGGTACAAATTGCCGCCGATGGCAGATTATTAGAAGCACAAAACCTGCAAATCAGGGAAGCTGCCCTCACGGGTGAAGCGGAATCGGTGAATAAACAAGCAGAGAGGGTTTTACCGGAAGATGCCTCTTTAGGCGATCGCATTAACCTCGTCTATCAGGGTACAGAAGTAGTACAGGGGCGAGGGAAAGTGGCGATTACCAAGACGGGAATGGACACGGAAATCGGTAAAATCGCCGCTTTGTTGCAAGGAGTAGAAAGTGAACCAACTCCCCTACAGCAGCGAATGTCGCAGTTAGGTAACGTTTTAGTGAGTAGTTCCCTAGCTTTAGTGGCGGTAGTCGTTCTTGGCGGTGTAATTCGCTTTGGTTGGCAGTTTTTTGAATCATTCCTCGAAACTTCCCTCAGTATGGCTGTGGCCGTTGTCCCCGAAGGTTTACCAGCAGTGGTGACGGTGACTTTGGCAATTGGAACCCAAAGAATGGTGAGAAGACAAGCTTTAATCCGTAAATTGCCGGCAGTGGAAACTTTAGGCTCGGTAACGACGATTTGCTCCGATAAAACCGGAACTTTAACTCAAAATAAAATGGTGGTGCAGAAAGTCAATACTTCCCACCATGTCATTACTGTCACGGGAGAAGGTTACGCACCCATCGGTGAGTTTAATGGTGCTAATGAAAGTGATCCCGAACTACAGGCAATTTTAACGGCTTGTGTGCTGTGTAATGATGCACTTTTGCAGAATCAAGCGCAAGAATGGTCAATTTTAGGTGATCCCACCGAAGGAGCTTTACTGACGTTAGCGGGTAAAGGAGGACTATATCGAGAAGCATTGGAACCAAAAAGCCCTCGTTTAGGCGAATTTCCCTTTTCTTCCGAACGAAAGAGAATGTCAGTAATCTGTGAGAATGCCCAGTTAGGTTTGGGGGATTCTGCCTATTTAATGTTTACCAAAGGCTCACCGGAATTAATTCTCGAACGCTGTTCTCTAATCCAAGTTGGGGCGGAAAGTCAACCCCTAACAGATGAACAAAGAAGCCGTATTTTGGCACAAAATGACGAAATGGCGGGTAATGGCCTACGAGTCTTAGGTTTTTCCTATAAACCGATGACAGAAGTGCCGGAAGCGGAAAGAGAAGATAGTGAAGAACAATCCCTGGTTTGGTTGGGATTGGTGGGAATGCTCGATGCACCCCGCAAAGAAGTTAAAGAAGCGGTTGCCCTCTGTCGTCAAGCGGGAATTCGTCCGATTATGATTACCGGAGATCACCAATTAACGGCCAAGGCGATCGCTATTGAATTGGGCATTGCCGCCCCTGGGGAGCGCGTGATCACGGGGAAAGAATTAGAAAAAATGTCTCAGAATGACCTAGAGGGAGAGGTAGATGGTGTTAGCGTCTATGCTCGTGTTTCTCCCGAACATAAGCTGAGAATCGTCCAAGCCCTGCAAAAACGGGGCAAATTCGTCGCCATGACGGGGGATGGAGTCAATGATGCTCCAGCACTAAAACAAGCGGATATCGGTATCGCCATGGGCATTACCGGAACCGATGTCAGCAAAGAAGCCAGCGATATGATTTTGCTGGATGATAACTTTGCCACCATCGTCGCTGCCACCGAAGAGGGGCGCGTGGTTTACAGCAACATTCGGCGCTTTATTAAATACATTCTCGGCAGTAATATTGGCGAGGTTTTAACGATTGCAGCGGCTCCTCTGCTCGGTTTAGGCGGTGTCCCCCTTTCTCCCTTGCAAATCCTCTGGATGAACCTTGTTACTGACGGTTTACCGGCTCTTGCTCTGGCAATGGAACCCGCCGAACCTAATGTGATGAAACGTCCACCTTTTAGCCCCCGGGAAAGCATTTTCGCCCGCGGTTTGGGTTGGTATATGATTCGCATCGGCATCGTCTTTGCCATTCTCACCATTATTATGATGTACTGGGCTTACCGATATACTCAGGCAACTCCCGAAATCGGAGATCCTGGACGTTGGAAAACTATGGTATTTACTACCCTCTGTTTAGCACAAATGGGTCATGCTTTGGCGGTGCGTTCCCATACCCAGTTAGCTGTGCAAATGAATCCCTTCTCTAATCCTTACATTATCGCCGCCGTGGGCTTGACAACAATCCTACAATTGTTGTTAATTTATGCTCCTCCTCTACAAAACTTCTTCGGTACTCAATGGATTAGTGGCACGGAATTATTAGTCTGTTTTGGATTTAGTGCCTTAATGTTTGTTTGGATTGAGTTAGAGAAGTTATTTATTCGCTGGTTCATGACGAAAAAATAAATCAATGCCAACACCAATTATTCTGACTTTAACGGTTTTAGTCGTTGCTTTAGTCGCTTTTGTGGCGGAATGGCTACCGGTAGATTTAACCGCTTTATCCGTGGCGATTGTCCTCATTCTTTTGGGTTTAGTTACTCCCGAAGAAGGTATCGCGGGATTTAGTAATTCTGCCACGGTGACAGTGATGGCGATGTTTGTGCTTAGTGCCGGAATTACCCGCACGGGAGTGATTCAAGTGGTTCGCGATCGCTTGCTGGTTTGGGGGGGCAAAAATCCCCACCAACAGGTATTTGTCTTAGGGGCATTGGTGGGGCCAATTAGTGCTTTTATTAATAACACGGCAGTGGTGGCGATCTTTTTACCTATCGTCGAAGATTGGTGTAAAAAACAAAAAATTTCTCCTTCTAAGTTATTAATTCCCCTTTCCTACGCGACGGTTTTAGCGGGGATGATTACCGTGGTGGGAACTTCTACAAACATTCTCGCTAGTGGTATTTCTGCCAAGCTGGGTTATGGGCAATTTAGCTTATTTCAATTCACTGCTTTGGGGGTAGTAACTTTTTTGGCAGGTTTGATTTATTTAGCAATTTTTGCCCCGAAATTATTACCCGATCGCAAATCTTCCACGGGGGAATTTTTAGACGATGATTATGGTTCTAAAGTATATCTGAGTGAGGTAATTATTAGCCCTCGTTCCAATCTTATCGGTCAAACTTTATCCGAAAGTGGACTACAAAGAAAGTTTGATTTTGATGTGTTGGAATTAATCAGAAATAAGGTACATTTATCCCAACCTTTGTCCGATAAAGTTCTCAATGCTGGCGATATTTTAATCGTTCACAGTAGTCGGGAAGAACTATTGAAGATTAAAGATGAACGGGGTTTAGAAATCTTTGCCGATGTCAAATTTCACAAAGGAGATGTTGAATCGGTAATTACTACAGGTGAGGAAAAATTAGCAGAGGTTTTGATTCTCTCTAATTCCCGTTTAATTGGGACAACTTTAAAAGATTTGAAATTCCGTCAGCGTTACAACGCAACGGTTTTAGCGATTCGGCGTGGTTCGGAATTACTGCAAGGAAGATTAGGTAAAATTCCTTTAAAGTTTGGCGACTTGCTCTTAGTTCAAGGACCAAAACAGAGTTTTGTGGGGTTACAAACCACGCGAGAATTATTAGTTTTAGAAGAGAAAGACATCGAATCCCTGCGAAAGGATAAGGGAATTATTGCTTTAATGATTACTTTGTCGGTGATTATTATTGCCGCTTTTGATATTCAACCGATTCTCGTCACCAGTTTAGTTGGGGTGGTTTTAATGGTAATTACTGGCTGTCTAAAACCGGGGGAAGTCTATGGTTCCATTCGTTGGGATATTATCTTTTTATTAGCGGGTTTAATTCCCCTGGGTACTGCTATGGATAACTCAGGAACGACTAAATGGTTGGCAGATAATTTAGTGGCTATCGGCGGACATCTTTCGGGGTTTTGGATCTTAGTTTTCTTCTATCTAATTACCTCATTTTTAACTGAAATCCTCTCTAATAATGCTGCCGTGGTGTTAATGATTCCCGTCGCCGTGGAAGTGGCGAAAACTTTGGGTTTAAATCCTTTGGCTTTTATGTATGCTGTCACCTTTGCTGCTTCTAATAGTTATCTCACACCGATTGGCTATCAAACTAATACCATGGTTTATGCACCGGGGGGCTATAAATTCCTCGATTTTACCCGTTTGGGTGCGCCCCTAAATTTAATTTTGACGATTCTAACCCCAGTTTTAATCGTGGTGTTTTATGGCTTGAAATAAAGAAAGAGAGCGAAGCATCTTCGCTCTCTAAAAAGAATTTGATAATAGTTAAAACTATTTCGATTCAGCAAAGCGTTTACGCAGGGATTCGGTGCGCTTTTTCGCCACCGTATTATTAGGATCAAATTTGAGAGTTTCTTCGTAGGTTTCGAGAGCTTTTTTGGCCATTTGTTTCTTTTCGTAAACATTGCCAAGATTATTAAGAGCGATCGAGTATTGAGGATAAAGTTTAATTGCCTCTTTGTAGTTACGAATCGCTAATTCTAATTGTTCTTGGGCAAAATAGGAAAAACCGATTGCATTATAGATTAGGGCTTGATTTTCTGGTTCGATGCTTTCTTCCTCAGAGATTTTTAAAGCCTTTTGTAGTAAACTCAATGCTTGAACATAGAGTTTTTTATCGAGATAAAGACTCCCTAATTCATAGTATTCTTTAGCCGTACCTTTTTCTTTTTGCAATTTCTTTTGTAGCTTGTTAAAGGTTCCTTCCACTCGACGGGTTTTAACGATTTGCACGATGACAAAAATTCCTAAACCAATCACGAAAATTAGCAATCCAGAAACGTAAATAAGCGGTAGGGTATCTTCCATAATTAGCGATCGAGCAATTAATATTTTTATACTTATTCAATCAGATTATAGCAGGATTTAGTCAGTTATCAGTGATCAGTGATCAGTGATCAGTGATCAGTTATCAGTGATCACTGATCAGTTATCAGTGATCAGATTTGAGTTTTCAGTTCACTGTTCACTGTTCACTGTTCACAGCAAAAAACTCCCATCTCCCCACACCCCATCACCCTATCTTCCCATTTCCCCAATTCTCAGGGGTAAACCCCAATAGTTCACCCGTTCTGCTAACCAGCCGGTAGATTCTAGCCGCTCGATCGCTTGGTTGACGCGTTCTCGGAGACTTTGGTACTGTAAACCTTTAGGGAGAACGACTCCTAGAGCGATCGCCCCTAACTCGATCGGTAATTGACGATAATTGGGGAATTGCTGCACCCAACCAGTTAAAAGGCTATTATCAGCCGCAAAAGCCTCTATTTCCCCAGTTTCCAGTAAATTTAAAGCTTCTTGATAGGAAGCAACCCCGCGCAGAGTAGCGTTAGGCAAATTGGAACGCACAAGGGCGATTGTCGTCGATCCGTTGAGTACGGCGATTCTAGAATTAGTTAGGTCTTCTAAACGCTGAAATTGCGGGTTTTTCGTCACAAAACCGCTGCTATCGAGGTAATAAAAGGGGCTAAAATCCACTAAGCGCTGACGTGCGGGAGTAATCGCCACACGAGCGATCGCCAAATCCACCCGATCATCAATAACCACCTGTAAACGTTCTTGATTACTAACGGGTTTGAGAATAATAGCACTGTCAGAACCGAGAATTTCTGACGCTAGACGTTTAGCGATGTCGATTTCCAATCCTTGCAGATTCCCCTGAGAATCAAGGAAAGCGAGGGGAGGGAGATTATTTTTGACAGCGACAATTAATTTTCCCCGGCGTATAATTGTATCGAGATCGGCGCTAAAACTTGGGGCTACACCCAAGAGCAAAAAACCAAGAATCAATAACAAATTTTTCATACTGTTTTACCTAAACTAACTCGATTCCTACCTTGATTTTTAGAGGCAAACATGGCACGATCAGCCCGCTCGATCACCGCTTCTAGATTATTATCTTCAGGGCTAAATGTTGCCACACCAATACTAGCAGTAACTCGCACTTTTTGTTGAGCAAGTTCAATATTTAACTTGTTAATTACTTGACAAATGCGCTGGGCTGTGGTAGCAGCATCTTCAAGATTAGTTTCTGGGAGAATAGCGACAAATTCCTCGCCCCCAAAGCGCCCAAAACTATCCACTTGACGCAGACAGTTTTTAATTGCCCCAGCGACAGTAATTAAAGTTTTGTCTCCTAGGAGATGACCAAAGGTATCGTTAATATGTTTAAAATGGTCGATATCGATAACTATAACCGAAAAATAACGATGATAACGACAACATCGTTGAAATTCTTTCTCGCCCAAGGCGAGAATCTCTCGACGATTATTCACCCCAGTTAGGCTATCAGTTATGACTAGCTTTTCTAGCTGAGAATTGATATTTTTTAGTTCTTCTTGAGTTTTTTTCAGTTCTAGATGAATTTTAACTCTAGCTAACATTTCCCAACTATTAAAGGGTTTAGTTATATAGTCCACAGCCCCAGAATTAAAAGCATTGAGAATATCTTCTTTTTCCTTACTATCTGTCACAAAAATAATCGGTATATGAGCGTACAAATCATCACTTTTAAGCTTTTGACAAAGTTTTATCCCCCCCCTTTCTGGCATCATTAAGTCAAGAAGAATTAGGTCAGGATTAGCAGTTTTTAATCGTTCTATTGCCTGTTTAACACTACTAGCACAAGTGGTTGCATAACCAGCAGAATCAAGAATCTTCACAGCCAATTGGAGATTTTTACCGACATTATCAACCACTAAAACTAGACAGTCTTCAGGACGAAATTTAATCATCATCGGTAAGTATAAGTAATCAAGTTAAGGACAAAATAGAGATACAATTATTAGTGATACAGCATTTCTTATACAGATGAAGTATGATGGGATTGGGCATCGCCCCCAAAGGTTAAGTAGGGAGGCACAATTATTTGTAGGATGGGTTAGCGCACGTCGTAACCCATGCGGGGGTTGGGTTTCATGCTTCAACCCAACCTACGTTCATCTTATATTTAATTCCACCCACCTACTTAAGCTTATCCCTAGTTTCTAGAAGTCCGCTTTTTTCGACTAAAATAAAAAAAGCCAGCCAGAATAGCCACAATTTTAAAAATTTCTCCTCTTAGACTTGACGTGAAAGAGTCCCTCAACCCTACTTCTTTGGATTTCAAAACCATTTTTCCCTTTAAACTCGACGACTTTCAGCAATCGGCGATCGCTGCTCTCGCTGCCGGTAAATCAGTGGTTGTCTGCGCTCCCACGGGTTCCGGCAAAACTTTAATCGGAGAATACGCTATCTATCGCGCCCTCGAAAGGGGCAAACGAGTTTTCTACACCACTCCCCTGAAAGCTCTTTCTAACCAAAAATTCCGGGATTTTCAAGAAAAATTCGGTCGCACCCCCACCGATGGCGATGAGGACTCCCCGCTGCTCTTTGCGGAAGTGGGATTGATTACCGGCGATGTGGTGATCAATCCTTCAGCATTAATTGTAGTCATGACTACAGAAATTTTTCGCAATATGCTCTACAGGACTCCGATCGGTGAGGTAGGCACTTCCCTAGAAAACGTGGAAACCCTAGTTCTCGATGAATGTCACTATATCAGCGATCGAGGTCGCGGCACCGTTTGGGAAGAATCAATTATCTACTGTCCCCCTAGTATCCAATTAGTCGCCCTCTCCGCCACCATCGGCAACCCCGGGGAACTCACCGACTGGATTAACTGGGTGCGGCAACTACGCCAACCCAGCGACAATAAACAGACCTCCAGCTGCGAGCTAATTAACTCCGATTTTCGCCCCGTCCCCCTGCGCTTTTATTTCGCCAATAAAGAGGGATTATTCCCGCTGCTCGACCCAAAACAGAGCAAAGTTAACCCGAAACTACGCTCAAAAGTCGGCCAAGGCAAACCCCGACGCTTAAAACGAGAAGATTGTCCCACCATCGCCTCGATTGTCACCACTCTGCGGGACAAGGATATGCTCCCAGCCATTTACGTCATTTTCAGCCGTAAAGGTTGCGATCAGGCGATTCGAGAGCTAAAAAACCTCAATCTCGTTAATCCAGAAGAAGCTAGAGCCATTTACTACCGTTTACTCATTTTCTTCCTGGAAGATAATCCCAATCTGCAAGAACTCGCCCTTTCCTTCTTTGCCGTCGAAAATCCGGCCCTACACCAGAAATTACTGGCTTTTTTCGCTAATAACCCCCAGTCTGAAGATCAACTCCTCAGCCTCTTAACCGCCGATTCCGAGACGAAAAATCAACTGTTTGAATTCCTGGCCAGTGCTTCCCAATTAGTACGCGCCGACCAAGTGGAACCCCTCACCCGGGGCTGTGGTGTTCACCATGCCGGGATTTTACCCCTCTGGAAAGAATTAGTCGAACAACTCTTTGAAGCCGGTTTAATTAAGGTGGTTTTTGCCACCGCTACCCTCTCGGCCGGGATTAATATGCCCGCTCGCACCACCGTTATCTCGGCCCTCTCCAAACGCACCGATGATGGCCATAGTATGCTGACTCCCTCGGAATTTGTCCAGATTGCCGGCCGGGCCGGTCGCCGGGGAATGGACGCAGTGGGCCATGTGGTGACAGTACAAACGCCCTTTGAAGGGGCAAAAGAAGCGGCTTTTCTGGCCACCGCCCAACCGGAACCCCTGCAAAGCTGTTTTGCGCCCAGTTACGGCATGGTCTTAAATCTCCTGCAAAAACACAGTCTAGAGGAGGTAAAAGACCTCTTAGAGCGCAGTTTCGCCGAATATCTCGCTCGTTTGAAGTTAAGCCCCGAACGACAACAGATTACCGCCTTAACCACCGAATTAGCTAAGTTGGATATGGAATTAGCCGGTATCGAACGGGAGCAGGTCTTCAGTTACGAAAAGCTCCGGGAAAGACTGCGGGAAGAAGAAAGACTGTATAAAATCCTCGCTAGTCAGTCAGAGGCCCAGAAAAGACAGGAAATACATCTAAAATTGCCGAATATTCCCGTCGGAACCATCCTCCATCTCAAGGGCAAACATATTAAGGTTCCCGTCCCCGTCCCCGCTATCTTTGTCAATACCCTGCACGGAGCCGGTCAAGTGCGAACCCTTGTTTGTTTAGGTAGTGATAATCGCTGGTATTTAGCCGCCTATGCTGATATTAGCGAGATCGATCGAGGTTTTCTCACTCCTGCGGCATTAGGCGAACTGATACCCCCTTCCCTAGAAGCAGTCTCCCTAGGGGGTTGGCGCAAGGGTGAGGAAAATACTCAGGCGATCGCCGATTTAATCCCCCAACAAGTGCAGGGCATCCCACCAGTGGCGGAACTGGCAACACAAGCACAAAAAATTGAAATTGTCAATAGTCAAATTGCCGCTCATCCCCTGCAAAAACGCAAAAATCCGGGGCGATTGATGAAATTATACTACGATCGAGAAATTGCTCGCGATAAGTTACACAAGACCCAGATTAAATACCAAAAACAACAATCACGCAAATCCTACTACTGGGAAGAATTTCTGAATCTGATCGAGATTTTGCGAGAATTCCAAGCATTAGAGGGTTATTTGCCCACTCCCCTCGGAGAAGCGGCGGCCACTATTCGCGGGGAAAATGAACTCTGGTTAGGACTAGCGATGATGTCCGGAGATTTGGACAGATTGACTCCTAGCCAACTAGCCGCCGCCATCAGCGCTATGATTACGGAACCCCCTCGCCCCGATACTTGGTGCAATTACCCGCCTGTGCCAGAAGTTATCGATATTTTGCGACAAGGAGAGGAAAATTCCCCCGGTCTGCGAGAAGTTCGCCGTTTACTCTATCAAGCTCAATCTCGCTACGATATCACTATTCCCGTCTGGTTAGAAACCCAACTGATGGGGATTGCCTCCCGTTGGGCCCAGGGGACATCCTGGCCAGAATTGTGCGAAAATACTAGCCTCGATGAGGGAGATCTAGTGCGATTATTACGGCGCACCGTCGATGTTCTCTGGCAAATTCCCCAAATTCCCCGGGTTTCCCAAGTCCTTAAAGATAATGCCCGTCTTGCCGTCACAGCCATGAAGCGCTTTCCTTTGTAATATTGATCACTTTTTTAAACAATAGGAGATGGTAAGGAAAGTAACTGTTGGTGAATCTGCTCGATGAGGGCGAGGATTTGCTGATAATTCTGGTGCAATCCCTGATGATAGAGGTGATTTGCTCCTTGATTTAAATCCGCTAAAGCTGATTGATAATAACCCAATTGATGCCGCAGTAATCCCCTTCTAATATAAGCATCGGCATAAAAAGGATCGATGGCAATCGCCTGATTTAAATGGGCGATCGAGCGATCATATTCACCTAATTGGTCAGCGGTACAAGCTAGATTATAGTAGGCTGAGGCGTTGTTTTTATTTAACCGGAGAGCTTGATTAAAATCCGCTTTAGCTGAGGTAAAATTGTGGAGGGCTAAATGAGATAAACCTCGATCATTATAAATAGTGGCTAAAGTGTCGGGTTGCTGGTTAGTAATTTGACGCAAAGATTGATTAAAATCTGCTAGGGCAAGGAGATAATTTTTCATGGCCGACTGAACTAAACCTCGATTATAGTAGGCTTGATAATAGGTGGTTTTTAGCCGGATAGTCTGGTTATAATCGGTCAGCGCCTGTGAATAATCTCCCAAACGATAAAAAGCTAAACCCCGATGAAAATAGGCTAGATAATTATCGGATTGCTGTTGTAAAGAGCGCGTGCAGTCTTGCCAAGCGTGCAGATAATCCTGCAAATAAATCTCAGTTAAACAGCGATTACTGTAGGCTAGGGCCAAGTTATTTTCCTGTTCGAGCGACTGATTGAAATCCTGCAAAGCTTGCTGATAATTACCCGCCTCTAGTTGTTCAATTCCCGATCGCATCCAGTAGGATAAATGTACTGATTGAGCCGCTTTTCCCGGCCGAGGCAATCCCCCCAGCACCAGCGAGCAGAGCAGTGCAACCATAACCAATCCACCGAGGCGAGGAAGAAAAATTTTCAAAACCGTTGACATAGGAGTATCTTTGTGCATATAGTTAGTAAAAGTATAGTCAAATATAGACAGACTGAATTCCATTTCAGAAATTCCCTTCACTTTTACTTCGAGAGATTGATTCTCCTTGGGTGAACTACGCACCTCTCTATCCCAT
>SFAU01000286.1 GCA_007096045.1 Microcystis novacekii Mn_MB_F_20050700_S1
TCTGGAGATTCAATTTCAATTCTATTTCCCGGTAGGACTTTTGCTGTCGTGTACAAAGTTGATTTAACCATTTTAAGCCTTCTCTTTAAGTATTGTTGTTAATGTAGCTTATTAAGATCGGCGACCGCACTTTAACCCACAGTTTCAATCAATGTACATGGTGCGTTCCCCAAAATCGATCGCTGGAGCAGTAGGGGCCACCTTAGGGAACGCACCCTACAAGATTGCGTACTGCTACGCAGTGCCTTCGGCATCGCACTACGCACTGCCTTCGGTATCGCACTACAGCTTATTGGTTTAGCATAACGGATAAGTTCAGCGGCGCGCTTTAGCGCGTCCGCTGGAACGAATTGTTAGAACCCCGTTTGGCGATGTAATGTCAGCATCTTTAGGCTGAATGTTTTCTTCCGCAGCCTCTTCAAACAGTGTGAAGTCGGCAATGCTGAATAATGGCAATGAAGCTTTTTTGGATTTCTCATTGACAAAATCACCCATACGATCCGAGCCATTAGCCATCCTATGCAATATTGTTGTAATAGCCTCCTGGCTACGATCAACACCAATCCATTTTCGCCCAAGCTCTGATGCCACCACTAATGTGGTTCCAGACCCTGCATAGCAATCTAGGACAAGATCACCAGGATTTGATGATGCTTCAATAATTCTAGAAAGAAGTGCAGGATTCTTTTCCGTTGGATAGCCGGTTATATGAATGTTTTGATTATGCGCGTCACGAAAGTCCATCCAAATGTCTTGCACTGGAATTCCAGCGCTATTTTCAAGATAGATTTTTCGGCGCGGGTTTCCCGTTGGCGACCAATAAATCTCTCCACGGGCATCCATCTCATCTAGGGTTGACGGTTTATATTGCCAATGCTTTCCGGGTGGCGGCAGCCTGCCTTTCCACTCCCCACCTGTTTCCCCGTTACGGACACCGGGAGCATGGACGGGTACTTTTTTGTATCTGCGCCCATCGGGATCAAGGCATGGATACTCCTTTACTGATTTAACTTCATCCCATGGTTCAATTGGTCGGTTCCATACATAGTTATCGCTCTTTGTGTAGAAAAGAATGTAGTCGGCTACATTTCCGTATGTCTTTCTCGTGTAGTTCTTAGGATTGCACTTCTTGCGCGTTATGCAATTTCGGAAATTTTTCTCTCCGAAAATTTCATCTAAGACGACGCGAAAATGAAAAATCATTCTTTCATCAAGGTGAAGGTATAGCGAACCATCATCGGCCAACAAACGGTGAATTAAAATTAGGCGTTCGCGTAACGTTTCAACAAAATCAGGTCCAACAAGATGATCGTCATAAGCATGGTTTTGTTTTCTTGACTCAAAGGATGATGCAGTTGCAAATGGAGGATCGATGTAAACAAGTTTCACTTTTCCGCTTACGGCTTCATCCTTCGCTAAAGCCGCAAGCACAGCCAAGTTGTCCGCGTGGTAAAGCCTATTATCGCCGCCTGAATATGCCGAATTTCGCGCGTAGTGTCCTGCGGGAAGCGCAAGAATATCTTCTTGTGCCTTTTTTCCGGGGTACTCTAGGCGAAAACCATTAGTGTCCACAGGCGACACCCTTTCTCCTTTTGTACGATTTCCCATGCCTGGAATTGGAACCGCCATACTTAAGACCTCAACCATTCAGATGTGATGCGATCTGGAACCATGCGCAGCGTGACCACCTTTACTCGGTCTGGCCATTGATCTTCGATGTAAGCGTAATCATTCCACATAGAACCAAGTAAGAGGCCTGGGCCGTCATTCACATAAATTACTTTGATATGTGGCAATCCATGACTGTCTGCATAGCCAAGAATCTCTTGGGCAACTTCACGATATTGACCCGTGCGATCATCCTCCTGTGCGCCACCGCGATCTGAGTCGTAGCGCGCCAAACCAATAGCAAGCACTTTCTCGCCTTCACTGATAACGAAATCTACTGGACGATCTGGCTTCGGGTAATCATTAAAAACATTTCCTAGCAGTACATCTTTACCCGCTCTTTCAGGTCCCGTAACAACCAACCCGATATGCTGGCTGCGCAGAACATCGAATAACCTTTCAGTTAAGTCATAGCCTTTTTTACCGCGATCCTTGTATTCCCAAAGTACTGCGCATAAAGCTTCGTCGGGCATGGGGCGACTGTCAAATTTTTGTTGGACTTCGACAATATTCCTGAAAGCATCACCAAACTGAGCGCATATTTTATCTGCGTCTGTTTTTCTTTTTAACATTTCAACTGGTGTTTGTGGGCTAACATACTTCTTAAATACACGGCAAAGCTGCGTGCGCATCCACTGATTCCTCGTGTCCATAATAGAGGTGAAAAAGTTAGTGGCAGAATGCGATGTCTTTAGCAATAGCCCAAACTCGACTAGAACTGGCTCATATAATCGGCAAGCGTCAGGGAGAATATCTGGGTAATACTCACCTGTGGCGAGTGTGATCCACGCCTCAGCTTCGGATTTGTAGTCGGAAAATTTTCGTTCTTTTTTCATTGAGCTTGCAGACCCACTATTTAAGAGGTTCTAACTACATATTATACGCCAACTTTATGTATAACACTCTGCAGAGTAACGATATGGGTCAACTTTCGGCATATCACTCTATTTAGGCGCAATCGCCAGAACTTTTCCCTATATCACGCCCAAAAGCGTGTTAGCCAGATTAGCCCACATCGCACTTTAACCCACAGTTTCAATCAATGTGCATGGTGCGTTCCCCAAAATCGAGCGCTGGAGCAGTAGGAGCCACATCAGGGAACGCACCCTACAAGATCGCGATCGCACTAAATATCGGGGTCATCGCTAATACGAGAAGATATTTCTTTTGTAAGCTCATTTAAATAGTCCTTCCCCTTTTCTAATGCATCTTCAAGCTCCAAAATTTCAAAGGAAACTCTACGAAAAGCAATTCGACCGACTACTCCTTCAAACTTTTCGCCTGTCTTTGTATTTTTGCCTGTCTTTGTATTTGAATATTTACCACTTAGCTCATGAATCTCCACTTTCCTATTTTTCATCTTCTTATATTTATATTTGAGAAAAAATGTTCCACCAAATGAATCTTGCCCTCCTGCTTCACCATCATGTATGTATTGAAAGTTAAAGTCACAATATTTACGTAAACACTCAGTAATACGGGCATTCGTAGAATGTTCTGTACCCAGATGGACTGTATCCAGCCAATTTTCTGGACCAGACTTATTTTGTTGATAAACTTCCACTGATATGGATATGCTAGTCCAAGTCTGATCAATCTGCATTAGTTCTAGACGAAGCAGTTCAAAGTGAGGATTGTTTCCCATCCCGATCCAGGTGCCAGACAAACTAGGTATTTTGTCAAATGGGTTTAGCTTCCATAACCATCGATCATAAGCTATAAAAGAAAGGGTAAATATAATTGTAAAGAAAGAAATGGGGGATACATCTCGTGGTAAAGGTAAGGCATTAGAGATGTTTGTCCTAACCAAATCAATTAACGGTTGTAATTGTAGAGATACAATCAAAGAAAATAGGGCGATCCAGCCCATAACTTTTAGCCGAAAGGCTTGGTTGTTAACACCGTAGGAATGCATTTCTGACATCTTTTACAACCCATCACTTTTGTTAGAACCATCATTTGCAGAAATCTTTACTCGGCGCATCTCTGCCACCAAGGTTTTTTCATGTTTGGAAATGTTTGCATCGCCTTTTCTAGCAGTTCATTCACAATTTCATCTGGCATCAAAAGTCCGTTTACAGCAATTACATTTTCCTCTGGACTGATGGGTTCAAAAGAAGCTATTTGACTATGAAGCATCTCAAGTTTCATATAGTGATTTGACCTGTTGGCTAGTCTTCGCTCTAGCTCTGGTTCAGGTACATTTAGCCAAACTAACTGAACTTGCCCTAAATATGTCAGTTGTCTCCTGTAGGAAGCTTTCAGAGCAGAACAGGTTATTACAGCTTCTCTGTTTTGAGTTATTGCCCGTCGAATATCATCCTCTATTTCTAGAAGCCACTGACGACGGTCTTCGTCTTGTAGAGGCTTCTGTGAAAGCATCTTGATGATGTTCGATAAGGGATGTCGGCGATCGCCCTCAAGAAAATCACTTTCTAGCCGCTCAGATAAGAGCCGACCAACAACCGTCTTTCCTGATCCAGCAACACCCATAATGATCCACACCAATGGGCAACCGTCCATTCACCTCCTCCTCATTACTAGAAAATGGCTGACTAAATTCCTGACAATAGGCTGAAATAACAGAAGTTTTCTGGGATTCTACCGATGATTATTCGATCTGACTGCACCCCTTGATAAAAATTTATAATTATTCGATTCGTTTAATTGTCGGGGTCTTCTGTAAAGATTTTTTACTGGGAAATCCACCCCAACCAACACACTTTTTCAGCAAACCCTAATTCAACCTTTTGCTCCTGTACTTTTAGCAGCACAGGAGCAAGGTTGAAAATAAAAATTAATAACTGTCCTCATCGATGATAACTTCCACGGGAACCACTTCTTCTAACACTTTTTCCTGCATTTCTTGGCGACGAATCGGTATTTTGGTTTTTTCCAATTCAGGTAAAGCGACTAATTCCCGTTGTTTTTCCCGGACAGTATTGGGTAACAACATCGGTAAAGGTTCGGGGGTTTCTAACCAGTAGCTGGCCACCGGTAGAGTATGTTCTAAATCTTCCAATAAACGGGGAATAATCATCACCGCGTGCAGTTCACCGATTTTCTCCGCTTCCCGCATTCCCGCATCAATGGCCACGGCCACATTAGCGACGGAACCCCGGATAATGGCCGTACACAAACCATCCCCAATGGTTTCGTAGGAAGCTAACTGCACATCGGCCGATTTCAACATGGCATCGGCTGCCCCCACCATAGCAGGAAAACCGCGGGTTTCCAAGAGACCGATCGACATATTGCTCAGTTTGCTGAAACCCCGTTGACTTTGGGCAATTTCGGCTAAACGGCTACCAATTGGGAAAATTACCTCTAAATTGGGCATCGGTCGGGGAATAACCGATTTAGATACCAATTGTCCGAACTGTGCGGCGGTTTTTGCCCCTTCTTCCACTGCTAACCGCACATCGGCAATATTACCACGCACGATCGCCGTACAGTGACCACCGCCAATTTTTTCGTAACCCACGAGGGTAACTTCTGCCGATTTTAGCATCATATCCGCCGTCCCGACGATCGCCGGAAAGCTGAGGGTAGAGACTAAACCCAAGGCGCTATCTTTGGGATGACGCTTGGTTTTCATCGTCCTTTGACCGGGGTTAGTTGGGGACGAGGGGGGAATGCTTCCATTAACTCTTAATCTAGACATTGAAGATAAACTTGCCCTAACAGGTACGAAGGGGGTGATTGTCAGCTATCCTGTTACTATCTAGTCTATCCTGTTAACCTTAATTGCTATTGAAGATTTTTTAGGGATTAGATAAATTTTAGTTATTGTAGCTTGATCAAGTTGTCTATGACAGAACAGCCTCGCAGTACAGATGATCGAATTAGCGAAACGGAAGCGACCGAATTAATGCGATCGCTGCTTCATAAAGAAGGAAATTGGGTGAATTGGGGGCAAAAATGTCAAAAACTGCAAAAAGCTGGCTACGATTCCCAGTTAATCTTTGAACAAACCGGTTTTCAAAATGCCCAACAAAATTTAATTATTGTCGCTGCCCAAGTTTTTGAGAGTTTAATCAAAGCGGGAGCAGATGAAGATTTGTTAAGTTACTACATCGGGCCGCGCAGTGATGTGCTATACGAATTACGGATTCTCAACCAAGAACAAAGATTGGGTGCAGCGAAATTAGCGGCAGAAAAAAGGATTGAGGTGGCTGAAGCACACGATATCGCCAAAGCTATCCAAGATTTTTCCCGTTTATCCCAGATTCCCAGTGAATTTACTCGTCATCCTGGAGATGCGATCGCTTACCAGTGTTGGAAACGGGGTAAACAAAAGCGGGATTTAGCCGAAAGAGCGAAATTAATCGCTAAAGGTTTGAAATTTGCCCATTCTGACTCGGCCAGACAGGCGATCGAGTCTTTACTACAAGATTTTACCGTTACTCCCACCCGTAGCGCACCGTTGCTACCCGTCCATCGTTTACAGGATGAGGACGAATTAGCCAGAATTATTCCTTTAGTAGGAAGATTTCCGGTGACGGTAACTGATATAAAATGCACAGAAAGTTTGAACGTCGAGGAACCTTTTCGACTGGTAACGGTGGGGGATAAACAAACGATTGTACCTCTTCCCGGTTGGCAAGCAATTCTCAAAGCGATCGATCCTATAGCTATTTTATGGCCTAGTGATCAATTACCCCGATCGATTGCCACCAGATCCGAGGAAGTGTTATTAGTGATCGATCGAGTTTTTGCCGAATGGGATGTGAACAATTATTATCTAGTGGAGAGAGATAATTCCGTCTTTTTACAATGGTTTGATAGTTCCCCCGATGTCGCCATCTTAGGTCAATTGGTCTTGATTTTAAGAGCCAAAAATATCCTTGATGAAAAAAACATCACCGAACCCTGGCAAATGGACGACTAAATCAGTGATCAGTTATCAGTAAACAGTGATCAGTGGTTAGTGGGAATTATTAATTATTAATTATGAATTATGAATTAGGGGAGTGAGCATAAAAAATCTGATAACTGATAACTGATAACTGATAACTGATATATGCGTGCAGTAATTTGTGGATATTATGGGAGAGGAAACGGAGGAGATGAGGCATTATTAGTGTCTCTATTGCAGATGTTGCCGTCAGAAATTAAACCTATTGTTTTGTCAAATAATCCCAGAGAAACCAGTCAACGTTATGGAGTGGAAACCTGTCCTAGTCGGGATTGGTGGCGAGTTTTTCAAACTCTTAAAAAAGCCGATATATTTATCTGGGGTGGCGGCAGTTTAATGCAGGATGTCACCAGTTTGGCTAGTCCAATTTATTACGGTGGTTTAATGGCTCTTGCTCAATTATTGGGCTTAAAAACTATTGCTTGGGCCCAGGGAATTGGACCATTAAATAGACCTTTTACTCGTTGGTTAACCAAAAAAGTCTTAAAACAATGTAGTTTAGTTACTGTGCGCGATGATATATCGGCTCATTTAGTTGCTGATTGGGGTATTAGTCCCATTGTTGCCCCCGATCCAGTATGGGCTTTAGACGCTCAATCAGTCAAGGGATTATCAGATTTACCCGCCCCAAGAATCGCCGTCAATTTACGGCCCCATCCCCTATTAACCCCAGCAAAATTAGATAAATTAACCCAAGCTTTAATTGATTTACAAATCAGTACGGGGGCCTTTATTCTCTTAGTACCTTTTCAAAAGTCGCGGGATTTGCCCCTCTGTGAAGCTGTAGCCCGTCAATTAAGGGAAAACCATCAAATCATCAGTTTAGAGGATCCAAGACAGTTAAAAGGCTTATTTCGTGGGGTAGAAATGGTGATCGGAATGCGCTTTCATAGTTTAATTATGGCCGCGGCAGAAGATTGTCGTTGTTTTGCCCTTAGTTATGATCCGAAAGTGTCGCGATTAATTGCCGAAGTACCGATGCCGGGTTGGGAATTAGATCAGTTACCAGAAACAGTTAATGATATTAGTAACACTTGGATTGATTTTTATGCCAATGGAGAGGGATTAAGCAGAGATCGCAAACATTTTTTAATCGATCGAGCTTTAATTCATCGAGAAATTTTATCTAGATTGGTGAGCTAATTTTTATGTCGAGTGCTATTACTGATGCTATCACAACTATTGCCATAGCCGAGACAAGATTTAATCTCTCCTTAACAGAAGATGGGGCATTTTTCCCTGAATGGCAAAGTGATTTACTGTCTCTATCTAGCCATGAAAAAAAGAGTTTGGATGAACTAAGACAAAGGTATTTATACCAAAGATCGGCGGGACAGTTATTAGAAGGAACCGTGACTTTATTGTTAGTTTCTCCCCTACTAGCGATTGCGGGTTTTTACGATCCGCCTTTTCGAGTACGCGCAGAGGAATCGGTAAGCTTAACCGTCGATGATGGGGAAGAAATACTATCGGGGAGAATCGATATTTTAGTCTGGTTAAATCAGTTTTGGGTGGTAATTGTAGAATCCAAAAAAACCGCCCTATCGGTTTGGACTGCCCTACCGCAAACCTTAGCCTATTTGATGGCTAATCCGCAACCAGAAAAACCTAGCTTTGCCCTCGTCACCAATGGAGATGATATTTTATTGGTCAAATTGAGAGCTAATGTCCATCATTATGCCCTATCTAGGGTATTTGCTCCCTTTATTTCCAGAGAAGAACTATATAGGGTTTTGCAGATTTTAAAACATATCGCTGCAGCGATCAAATAAAATCAAGATTAGAGCTTATTAGCGAGGAAAAACCTAACCAAAAGAATTTTTAGGTGAATCCTAATTGAGATGGGAGTCTTTGGGAATAACATCCAAACCGAGGAGAACCTTTTGGGTATTGGACATATCGCCGATAATTCTTTGTAGGGGTGGGGGAAGTTGTTTGACTAAAGTAGGAGTTACGAGAATTTTATCCTCTTCCGCTAATTGCGGCTGTTCGAGAACATCAATTATTTCTACCGTATAAAGATCAGATAACTCCTCGCGACAGATCCGAAAAATATTGGCGATCGCCCTCTGGGATTTACTTGAATCACCCATAATGTAGAGTTTGAGAAGATATTGACTCATGATTCTGTGTTATTGAACAGTTTAATATTGCTGAGACCGATATAGTATTTACGATAGAAAGAGACGAGATAACCCATCAATTCCAAAACCATAAGACGACCTTCGCTAACGTAGGCCTGCGCTTTAGCCAGGGTGACATCCTGATTTTTTTGGCGTAGGGTGGTAGTATGAATGTCCACCACATCGCGAGGACTAGCTTTTAAGAATCCTAACTTATCGGCCAAGCTTCGCAGTCGTTCCGATAGATTATGTTCCACTTTATATGCTTGTTCTTCTAAAGCTAAATCTAATAACTCTCCGTAATTTTGGACTAATTCTTGAAAAATATCGGGAATACTCTGCCTTATTGCCTCAGAACCGAACATTTTCGCCGTGATGCTAGTTTGTCCTCCCTTGATTAACTGTTCCAGTTCGCGAAATTCTTCTTCCTGTTGTTGATGTTTAAGATTGAGGACATATTGCTGACGCTCGATCGCCACACGAATTTGATAGACTAAAAGACTACTATCGATATTATTTAACTGAATATAACCATCAGCACCCAGTTGAAAGGCTTTAACGACTAATTTCTCATCATTGCTAGTAGTTTGAACCACTATCGGTATAGTAGAGGCTAATTCTCTAGTTTTGACTAGGATATTTAAACCGGGGGGGACAGAGATTTCCAAGCTTAAGAGGATGAGATCAAATTTCTCCCCTGCCAGTTTTTCGCCAGTTTCCTCTAGATCCTGAGCTTGGGTGAGGGTAAAAGTTAACCCCTCAGCCAGAGAACATTGGGGGGCCTTTAACAGCAATCTCTGGATTAATTTAACAGTCGTCGGTTCGTCCTCTATCAATAAAATTCTACAGAGGTCCCTAGTCATAATCATTGAGTTTGGCAATAAATGCGGCTTGGTATCTACGTTTACGCCATGCCTCCGCTAGATTAGCACAAACAGAACGAGAATACCGTCGAATTTGGTCAGTTAGAGCATATTTTTCTTCTTTAGGAAAACTTTTCGACAATTGAAAAATTTTCATGGCTGCAGAGAAGGCTTTTTGATAGGACTTCAAGTCTTTATGGCTTCTAGCTAAATTATATATCTCCCCTCTCCCTTCTCCCCTCTACAATAATTACTCGCAGCCAGAAATACGTTGGCTCTTATCATACTTTGTGCTTTTTGTCAAAAAAACTTTTTTTTTGCAATAAAACTACACAAAAAAAAGATCATCGTTGTGGGTGAAATTGACTGATTTACCCGTCTTAATTAGGATCACCTTCTAGGTGTGGCAAGGGTTTCAACTATTGCTGCTCAAAAAAGCACAAAATAACCCACTGTGAAATTCTATCAAATCGCTGTTACCACTACAACATCGTTGTTAAATAAAAATCTTTCTCAATTAATTCTTAAGAATTTGTAAATATTGCGGAATGTTAATTTAAATATTCTCAAGTTTTTGCACTCAATGAATAATTTTTGCTTATCTTTGTCCAAGATTGGGTTAGGAGTCAGGGGTTAGGAGTCTCCGAGTCAGGAGTCTCCGAGTCAGGAGTCAGGAGTCTCCGAGTCAGGAGTCAGGAGATTATTTTTATCTATTCTTCCCACTTCCCACTTCCCACTTCCCACTTCCCACACCCCACACCCTACACCCTACACCCTACACCCCACTTCCCCACTTCCCTCACCTATTTTGGCTGGATTCGGCGAATTGCCACCACTGCCGGCCGGGGAGGTTGATTAACTTGACCACTAGGCCAATTCGACCCTAGGGGTACTTGTCGCATTTGTTCAAATTCCTGCCCATTAGTGGTTTTCAGGGCAAATTTGCGGTTTTCAAAGGCCAGATCCCGACGAATTCCCCCCGCTTCCCCCGGATGTTGTACTGCCAAAAATAACGTCTCTTGGTCGGGAGTAAAGTACAATCCCGTTAATTCCGCATCCATGGGAGCGATAGCAAAAGGATAGGGATGCTCTTGACCCTTGGCAAACACCCAAGCGCTATTATTACCAAAAATCCCCAATAAATCCCGTTGACTAACCGGAACCCCTTGGGGATAACGAGTTTTCATCTCTCGATTTAACCCACCCGTGGCAATATCGCTAACCATCCAGAGATTTCCCTGTTGATCAAAAGCGAGGTTATCGGGATTAGAAAAACCCTGACCTTTCTCTGTCGGTTCCCCTCCATAAGCGACCACATCCCAACGAAAACTTAGGGAAGCAGCATCATTATTATCTTCCCTTAAGCTGATAATCCAACCAAATTCGTAGGGTATTTCACCATTTGGCCCCTTAAATATCTCCTTATCGGCTCCTCCCTCCGCTTCGCTGGGACTACCAGAGGTAAAGGTTATATATAAAGTGCCATTCTCGTCCACTTCCGCATCTTCTGGGCGACCAGTACAAGTGATCCCAACGGCGTTAGCGGCAAAATGAGCATCGATGAGAATTGCCCCCTGTTTTTCCGTCGGATTACCTTCATACAGGTCTGCAAGGGTCTTATATTTAGCTTTGTAGGCTAGAATCTCCTCATCGTCCTTAAATAGCAGTAATTTCCTATCATTGACCTTTCTTTCGGGATTCGGCAAAGCTACCACCCCATCCCCGCGACTAGCGGCAATTTGACTCGGTAGGACGGGATTTATCTCCGTGTCGGGATTTAAGGGTATCCAATAACCGGTTTGATCGGGGTTGAATTTGGCCCCGTAGAGCATTCCTTTTTCTAGGAGTTTTGAGTTATTTTTGTCTTTAATATCGCTAATTTTGCCTTCCGAAACGAATTTATAGACATGACCGCCTCTGCGATCGCATCCTGAATAAACCGCCAAGGGTTGCCCCGTTTGAGCGAGAAAAGCGACCGCTTCATGGCGAAAACGCCCTAACCAAGTATGTTTTGTGCCATAATCGTCGGGATTGGCTGGATCTACCTCCACCATCCAACCGTATTTATTTCCCGCTAACCCAAAAACGTTACCCCGGCCATCCACTTCCCCACTATTGAGAATAAAGGGAGTCGTATCGGGATGCAAAGAGGAACCATCTTTTAAAACTACCTCCGTCACTTGGTCTTGAAAGTTCTCCTCGGCACTAAATACGGTTCCCCAAGGCGTTGTTCCCCCAGCGCAATTTTGTAATGTTCCGATAATTTTTGCCCCTAATCCGTCATCGTAGCCAAGTTTATCGGTTTTGGTAAAAATTGCTACAGCAGGACCGGTCGCTTTCAGGTATCGACCGTCCTTTAGTCCAGAGATACCGGTAATGCGGCGATCGGCTTTACTATAGGTACGTTGCCATTTTCCTGTTTGATCTTTAGCTAGGGAAATTACGCCAATTCCCTGATCAATTAAGCCTTCTAGGGATATTTCCTCGATTTTTGCCTTTAAGCTGGCATCTTGCAGGTTATAGGCGGCAATTTCGCCTTTTTCATTCGTTTTTTCCCGTACTTCCTTGACGGGTAGGGTTTTACCAATCACTTGTTCAAAGGTTTGTAGCCAAGTACGACCACTGATATATTCAAAATTAACGGTTAGATAACCTTGACCCGGACTGGTTTCGATAAAAGATAGATAATCATTGTTATAACCGAAACGGGAATCACCCACTTGATCCCCCCACTGTGCTACCACATAATAGGTGAATCCTTGAGGAAGAACGAGATCATCTGGGACTGCATAGGTTTGATAGGCAGTTTTTTGGCTTTCATCGCTCATACCGTCAATTTTTAAGGGAATCGGCAGTTTGACTGGAGAAAAGTTTAAACCGAAACTATTAGCAGCGATCGCAGAACTGCTCACCAGAGAGGAATATTTTTTCTCTTGCAGACTGAAAAAAGAGACACCAGCAGTGGCAGTTAAAAAGGTGAGGAAATTACGGCGAGAAATACTCATATTTTCAGAAATAAAGTCAAAACTGGTGTTCAGACCTTGATTAGGTTAAATTTTATTACAGACACTTGACATAGGGATTA
The DNA here is from genome assembly GCA_007096045.1 of Microcystis novacekii Mn_MB_F_20050700_S1. GTDB lineage: Bacteria > Cyanobacteriota > Cyanobacteriia > Cyanobacteriales > Microcystaceae > Microcystis > Microcystis novacekii. The sequence goes on from SFAU01000286.1 coordinate 12,658, forward strand.
TATATTATCCAAGTTATGACTAAGTTAACAGCCAGTTAAAAGTAATCAGTAATCAGTGATCAGTGATCACTGATCAGTAATCGGTGAAAAGACAGTAGAAAACTGCCATAATCAGTAAACAGTAAAGAGTAATCGGTGAAAAGACAGTAGAAAACTGCCATTTAATACCGCTCACTTAATCCATACCGCTCACTTAAAATTCAAATCTGATAACTGAAAACTGAATAGGGGTTTAGCAAATGTCTAACGAAACTGTAACTTATTCCCTAGAAGCCGTTCTGACAAGGATTGAGGGAAAAATCGATAACCTACAAAGAGATGTTACTCAAAAATTCGACAAAATCGATGAACGTCTCACAAAATTAGAAATCGGACAAGCAGAACTCAAAGGAGAGTTAAAAGGAGATATTAAAGCTTTAGATGAGCGATTGACCACGGAAATCAAGGGATTAACGGCACGGGTTGCCTATCAGGAATTTACTAACCGGGGAATTCTAATCGCTTTAGTCGTCGCCATTTTGGGTGGTGCGGCTAAACTTTTTGGTTTTTTTCCTAATCCCTAGAAGTGGCTACCAGGCACGGCTAGGAGCAAGATTAATGACATTAATCTTTTGATAAAATTCCTTGTAAAAAAGCGCTAGTTTTTAAATCGATCCCTGTAATTGCCGTGCCGACAACTACCGAATATGCACCAACTTCTAGGGCTTTTTTTGCTTCTGTTGGGGTCGATATTCCTCCTTCGCAGATAACAGGAACTGATAATTTATTAACTAATTCTTCTAGGAAAGAAAAACTCGGCGGCTGCAGCTGTTTAGTCGCTTCTGTGTAACCGTAAAGAGTTGTACCGACAATATCAGCACCAGCTGCCACAGCATAAATAGCACTTTCGATCGAGTCTATATCTGCCATGACTAATTTACCAGTTTCCTGATGAATACGATCGATAATTGTGGCTAAATTTTCATCCTTAGGACGCTTTCTCGGGGTGGCATCCAAGGCAATTATATCGGCACCCGCATCGGCAATAGCGAGAGCATCTTGATATTTGGGAGTAATATATACCGAACAATCGCGATAATTGCGTTTCCAGAGTCCAATTATTGGTATATCTGGCAACTGTTGACGGGTGGCTTTCAGATGAGCGGGACTATCAATTCTTACCCCACAAGCACCCCTATCCACACAAGCATGAGCCATGGCAGCAATAATTATAGGATCGTGCAGAGATGACTCCACTGGCACTTGACAGGAGACGATTAAACCCGATTTTAAGGTTTCTATTCGCATAAATTGGGGAAATGGGGAAATGGGGAAATGGGGAAGTGGGGTGTAGGGTGTGGGGTGTAGGGTGTGGGGAGAATAAATAAAAATAATCTCCTGACTCCTGAATTCTGACGACCGACTCCTAACCCCACCAACAAACTTTTTCAGTAAACCTTACTTATAAGCAGCAATACACTGTTCAACTAAAGCGGTTACTGCGTCCACATCTTTCCAACCGAGAATTTCTGTGACTTTTTTCTCTAGATTTTTATAGGTTTTGAAAAACTCGGCGATTTCCTCTAAGCGATGGGGAGAGACATCTTTAAGAGATTTTACCTCTGCATAACGGGGATCTTTAGCGGGAACACAGAGAATTTTTTCATCGCGATCACCACCATCGATCATTTCTAACATACCAATAGGACGTGCCGTAATCACACAGCCGGGGAAAGTAGGCTGATCCATGATCACCATACCATCTAAAGGATCGCCGTCATCGGCGAGGGTATTGGGAACAAAACCATAATCACAGGGATATTGTACCGAAGAATAGAGAACGCGATCGAGAGCAAAGGCGTTTAAATCCTTATCAAACTCGTATTTATTCTTACTACCGGCGGTAATTTCCACTAAAACGTTAATTAAACCGGGTTTCGGTTGGGCAGGAATGCGCGATAAATCCACAAGCTTTCTCCAAATACAAGACAATAGCGCCTTTAGAGTCACCTAAAAGCGCAAGCAAAATTAAAAGACACTTTGATTGACTCCGATCCAAATTCTACCCATAAGGGGGATCGGGACGAAGAAAAAAATTTTACCTTGGCAATCGTCTATCTCAATTCTGTCACCTCATTTGCCTCGTTAGGGAGTAGGATGTGTTACCGGTAAGGGGTTCTTCGGTATAGTTAGGCGTGGAGTTATATCCAATCGCTAACAAGGGTAACGTTAGGGTCAGAATTGCGATCATGGTTCCGAGTAAATTGGCCCACCTATGACTAGGAGGTTCGGAAGTCTTCCCTGACGGGTTGCTTGATTCCATAAAGGGGTCGTGTTGAACTCGACAAGTAAAGAATACGAGAGATATATAGAGCAGTCAGCTATCGGCCTTGAGCTTTTAGCAAATTACTGCTGTTTTTTTGCCTTTGGGCTTGGTTAATGTCCCGTTAAAAAGCGAAACATTAACAGCAATACTCTCCCTACTAATTATATTTTACCAATTCTTTTCCAGGAGTTCCCTCTGATACTTTTCTTGACGATCTCTCCAGATCATGGTCTGTTGGTGTTTGTCCATGTCATACTAAATCAGGTTTTAATAACTGGATCTAGTATCAATCCACAAAAAAAATGTCTGAAAGGCTTAAATATTAAGCGATCCAAACATTTTTTCATTGCAATCGGAGGGTGATATTGACTTTATGTCTTAACTTTGAGCTTACGATAGAAACCTAGCTGTTAATGTAGCCTATTTAACCAAAATATCGATTTTTTGCTGATTTATCGGGATAGACAATCACCTTTTCTTAGAAATTATCCGAGTTTGGAGACAATTGGTTAGTAATAATCTCCCAATAAGCTAGGTCTCAGAGACCAGCAAGGCATCCTCAAGCCTTGATTTGTCCTTACTTGTCATGGACAGCGATCAGGGCAAGTGGAGTTAATCCACCAATACAGATATCATAACTCGATCGAGGGAGAAAAGCCAAGAACCTGCGAGAAAAATGCCGATCACCTCAGATCATACCGTCAGTCATTCTTCAGCGAGAAACCACCTCGCTAGAGGATTCCGATTCTAGGGGGAGAGAGGGTTTAATTATCCCGTATTTTGTCTCCTCTGGTGTCACTTGACGGATAACCTCCAAAGCTTCCTTGATCATTACTGCCATGGGAACCGCGACAATCACCCCCAGTAAACCGCCCACTCGCGCCCCCGTCAAGACCGAAACCAACACCCAAAAGGGATTTAACCCGGTGACACTGCCCAAAATCCGGGGAGCAATGCCATTTTCGACAATTTGCTGCACCACTACAGCTACGGCTAAAACTTGCAGAGCTAAACCAATATCGCGCAAAGCTAGTAAAGCTGTCACCGTGACAATGCCGACAGTTCCCCCAAAAGGGATTAAGGCCATGGCACCAATCAAGAGGCCGAATAGAAGACCAAAAGGAACTTTAATCGATAAAAATGCTGTGACTAATCCCAGGGCCATGCAAGTGGCACAAATTACCTGGCCGACAAAGTAATTCTGAAAACTTAAGCGTAGGGTTAGGGAAAAGGGTTGTTGGACGGGTTTGGGCAACCATTGGATAATACTCCTCCAGATATCGGGACTGTGGAGAAGTAGATAAAAGGTGAGGATAATGGTTAGCAGCACATCAAGCACCCGTACCACGGTAAAAACGGTGAGATTAAGGGCTAAATTAACGCTTCTTCCCGCTAAAATTTGCAATTCTGCCCCTAAACGACTGTTAAACTGGGCGATAACACCATCGAAACTGATCGGAATCGGTAGATTCATCGTGTCGATTTTGGTATCTAGTTGCATCAGTTGGCGCTGTCCCGAGTCTAACCATTCTGGCAATCTATTGACAAATTGCTGCGCTTGGGTGAAGACTAAGGGAACTAGGGTGATTCCCACGGCCACAAAAATTAAAATCGTGATCAGGGAAACCACGATCGCAGCTAAACCCCGTTTTAATCCCTGACGTTCCAACCAAGTCACCGGATAACCCAAGAGAAAAGATAGAACGGCCGCTATCAGTAAAATAACAAATAAAGATTCAAAATAGCCAAAAATTGCCGATAATGCCCAGGCATTCAGAACTATAAGTGGTGCAGCTAGAGCAATCACCAGTAAGCGAGATAAGGAATTCAGGGATTGCCACCACGTCTGAACCCAATTGCGTTTCGGGGGAACGACTTTAATTTCCACCATGAAGCCTCTTAAAAGGGTTGTTTCAATACTTGTATTCTGACAGATCGAAGCCGAACCCGCTAACTCAACGAGTGGGAAGTGGGAAGATGGGGTGTGGGATGCTGACAGGTGTAGGTTTATTACAACAACCTTATGGGTGTAACGGGGGCATCCTGCCGACATTTAAGGTGAACGGATGCGTTAGGCTGTAGATCTAGTCACTCCATACTTGACAAGACAATGCAGTTGCATTACCATCAAGATCTAGTTTTTACAGACAGGCTTAGAGGTCGCTATGGCTGCAACGATGGCCCCATGCCCAGAATCCACTCTTACTGATCGCTATCAGACGACAATTCCCGATTCTGTTCGCAAAGCCCTTGGCTTGAATAAGCGTGATAAAATCTGCTACAACATACAGCCCGACGGCAAAGTATGGATTTCCCGGGCTGACGGAGCAGAAGAAAATGATCCAGTGCTTGGGAAATTTCTGAATTTTCTTGCACAAGATCTGGAACAGAACCCTCAACACATACAGGCAATTAGTTCTAACCTAGTCAATCATGTTCAATCTTTGGTCTCTGGCGTTGATCTGGATATTGATGCACCACTTCTGGATGAGGACGAATAAGGTTGTCTATAGATCAGCCCCTAGTAATTAATGGATGGAGCATATTTGCTCATCCTCTGTTCCTTGCACAGTTTGAAGAACTTGTGACGCAGGTGGAAGAGCTGCGTCACAAGTTTCCTCAAGATTATAAAAGGAAAAATGCTACAAAGCGTCTAGCTGCCATAGCAAAGTTAGCCTTTGATACTATTCCTCAAGACCCAACTCGCAGTGAGTATCGACAGGGAACTACGCTTGGAGACGATTACAAGCACTGGTTTAGAGCCAAGTTTTTTCAGCAGTATCGACTGTTTTTTCGATATCATCAAGAGAGTAAAATAATTCTCCTAGCTTGGGTCAATGATGAAAACTCTAAGCGAGCTTATGAGAGTAATACAGACGCTTATAGAGTCTTTAGGAAAATGCTGGAGACTGGCCATCCTCCAGATGATTGGAATGACCTACTCAAAGAGGCGAAAAGTACAATTAGCCGTTTGCGAGAAGCTGCTGAAACCGAAATTTAATGATAGATATGTCTGGACTTCCCCCATACAGACATACTAAAAAAAATTGAAAAGAGGCTACTGGGTACATTTTTCCCTTGAAAATGTCTGTACCGTTGACTGTATCTGGAGTGGAGCGATTCCCTAGAGTTGGCTGTCTAGCGATCGCTAACTTGATCGTAACAGATAGTGTCATCAATCTCTAGAGTCAGCGATTCCCTCTGTAGCCATGTTTAGATAGCTAGTACATTTACACTGGAGAAGTTCAGTTATATCAAAGAATTTTAGTTATCTGGCTCTTCGGTTTATGTTATGCAATGAACGGGGGTTATAGAGGATGTAACCCTTGTATAGAAAGGCATTTAGCGATTTTTGTCAATTATTTTTGTCTAGAGCGAACTAATCAATTAAGTTCGAACCATACCAAGTAACGAAGAGCCTTTTTTTAAGCATACTTACTCTCCAGCTAATCGAAGAACATCATTGACAACTTTATCAGTTAGCCACATTCCTTGATGGCGTAACTTAGCAATAACGGGAGCAACAGAAGATAGATAGCCCTGCTGCTTCGCTTTAACTAAAACACCAAGCGTTCCTGAATATTTTAAGCGGTATAAATCGGCAATACGTCGGGCTAATTGATCGTCAAAAATCAGTAAACTACTTGGATTTTCTAATCCCAAAACTAATACCTCTGCTTCTCCTTGCCCTAAATCAATAATAGCTGGAATTAGACTGACTGATTTGACTGAAGTAATTGAAATCCATTCAATTGCCTGAATATTAGGAACATCAATTCCTTTATTTTTACCGATTGCTAATTCTTCGATTACTGCCGAAGGAGTCACGATTTGAGAATACAAGCGTTGGAGCAATTCCAAGTAGCCCACTTGATGTAAGTACAGTAGAGGAGAGGTGTTGACAATGATTTGAGGATTAGGCATTGACAATATCTTGTTCCAATTGTTCAGTCGTTAAAGAAAAAGGGGAGACTTGATAACGCCCCAAAATAGTTAAAAATTCTACTCGTGACATTCCGGCTAATTGGGCTGCACGTCCTGAAGATAGTTTGTCAAGTTCAAAAAGTTTAACGGCTGCCAATATTTTTAATTCTCTCGATAGATTTTCAGGAGTTTCTTTGAGACTAATTAAGATTTCTTCAGGGATTTCCAGGGAAATAGTGCTCATTTTCTTTCTCTCTCAATAATTGTCTCTATTCTACACCAATGAAATTAGTCCTTCTCTGTGAGCAGAATCAGTAACGGGTTTCCCCCCTCCAACCGACAGAATGAGCGGGTGCAGCCTATCTTGTCCTCAAGGGGTTGGAGACCAAGCCTCTACGGCTTTATGGCAATATAATCGTGCTTAATTTGGGTTAGCGATCGCGTTGAGGGGCCGTCAAGGGGGAACGCAAAGGCGAATCCGACATACCGCGCTACAATCCCTCACGGAAGAGGATAGTTCGCCTGAGAAGGAGTAAACCAGATGAAGTTACCTGAGAATCCTTCCTTTGGGAGTCGTTGTTAGGGAAGGAAATATAAAGACTTGTTAAATTGTAGCTTTTGATACTTTATGGGGGGGGTAGCGTGTATTGTACTTCCATGCGTGTTTGTTGTTGGGTTGGGCAGTTGTTTTACCTAATGCGTAGAAAATATTTTTCAGAGGCAATATTTATGAAAAGTTTGACTTTATCTTTAGCTCTTGGAACTGCTGTAGTGGCAACTTTTGCCTTTAATAAAGATGCTCCTGCTAGAGCTTTGTCAATAGGGGATATTCCAAATGAAGAAATACCTTCTTGGCTAGATTTAGATCGTTACGCACTTGCTTACTATGACTACAGATTAACACCAGGTCTTATAGGGCAATACACAACTTTTGAGACGGGTAGTCAATCACTGTTTGATGAAACACAAAGCGGAATTGAAAGTGTTTCAGGTTTGACGTGGATAGCCGGACAAGGTTATGTCAGTAATGAAGTAGGAAGCGTACCGACCGCAACTTATACTTGGAAAAATGTAAGAGTACCAACCAATCAAAAGAATTTCAAGCAGGCTATTGATTTTATTGGAGGCGTTAAAATACTAGGTATTACTGTAACAACTGATGATCCTAAAGATGTAATAGAATTCCCTACTTTTGTTTTTCTTGAACCGCAAAACATATTGGTTATTAATGCTACAATTAAACCACAACCAAACACCGTCACAGTAAAAGTTAGCTTTACAGACAAACTGCCCCCAAACAATCTATTATTCGCCAGCACACCAATAGTTATTGAACAAGGATATATCCTTGATCAATGTACTCCTATTCCCGAACCTTCCTCCACCCTCGGCTTCCTTGCCCTCGGTACTCTCGGCGCAGCCTCAACCCTCAAACGCAAACTAAAGTCATCCAAATCCTCAGAAAAGGAAACCGCAAAAGTCTCCTAAAAACCATCAATGAAAAACTCACAATTCCCCCTTCATTCACTCACTTGAAGGGGGTTATCTTTACCATCTTTTTTTAACCTTAAAAAATTCCCAGTGACCTTGGAAAAAGGCGAGAAACTCGGCTGGATTGATAATTGGAATCCCTTGATAAGTATCGATAATTAAAAAATCACCTCTTTTTGCGATCTCAACTCGTGGTTAAATTAATCTGATGTTCGCGTTAAAGCTATTTTGAGACTTCCTCAACAAGGGAATCAGTGTTCAAGCCAACGACAGAATAAGAGTTTCAGCTTATCTCGAACTCACGTTAATTAGTCATCCCAATCTGAATTCCCAGAAAATAAAGTTAATCTAAACAATTGCCTGACTTAAAGAATCTTGATTCTGGTTTTTTTGTAAGAGTTGAATGGGTTGATGAGTAACCAGGGAATAGAGAACATCAGGGTCAGAAACGTTGAATCCTGTAATAACTGGACTTCCCCCATACAGACATACTAAAAAATTAACAAAACCCTTATGGAGCTTCTCAGAAAAAATTGAAAAGAGGCTACTGGGTACATTTTTCGCTTGAAAATGGCTGTACCGTTGACTGTATCTGGAGTGGAGCGATTCTGTAAAGTTCGCTGTATAGCGATCGCTAACTTGATTGTAACAGATAGTGTCATCAATCTCTAGAGTCAGCGATTCCCTCTGTAGCCATCTTTAGATAGCTAGTACATTTACACTGAATAAGTTCAGTTATATCAAAGAATTTTAGTTATCTTTTGACAAAAATTAGATAAATTAGCTTTTTTATCTAAAAACTCTAGTAATTCAGCTAGAGTTTTTTGAGGATTTTTATATTTCTTGACCTGCCGATTTAGACTGAATTTAATTTCTTCGGGATATTCATCGAACAAATGACTTAAAAAAGTATCAGGAGATTGAGCCTTTATACCCCAAGTTTCTAAAGCTGACAGTGAAAAATCGGGAAAATTATTAGTTAAAATTAGATTAGCTTTAGCCATAACAGCAGTTGCTAAAACATGACGGTCTTTTAAGTCATTTGTCATTAACTCAATTAAACCAGATGGCACTTCAATCATGGCTTCAGGAAAAGCTGCTTTCATTGTCTCCACTAAATTAAGGGCTTTTATTGAAGTTATATTAAGTAGGTGGGTGGAATTAAATATAAGATGAACGTAGGTTGGGTTGAAGCATGAAACCCAACGCCCGATTATGTTACGAAGTGCGCTAACCCATCCTACAAATAATTGTGCCTTGGTTGTTTCTTCTAAAATTAATTTCGACCAGTAAGGGGAGTATAAACCTCGCCAAGCAATTGATAATAAAGTATCGCGTAAATACTGAGGAATAAGAACACAAGCATCTAAAACAACCCTAGGCTCTGCTGTCATCTAGGTTTAATTCCTCATCTTTTCTGTATAGTCCTTCCGCTTCAGTCATGGCTACAAGGTTATTTAAAATTTGTTCTCTTTCTCGATATTTTTTCTCTTTATATATTAGCAAATCTTCTCGTTTTATTCGTTTATCACTGCCTACATTAGTCGATAAAATTTGCCCCTGTTCTAGTAATTTTATCAGATAAGAGTTAGAAACATTTAACAAATTAGCCGCTTCTTCTATAGTTAAATCCTGAGGGGTAACATTTAACTGAATCACCTGTCCCGATGCTAAGGCAGCTACACTGTAACGAAGTACCATTAAAACCGATTCGGGAATATAGACATTTTCTCCCTGTTCAGTGACGAGTCTCGTCGGTATTTCTCTATTAAGCAGCTGATTTAATTGGGTTATTTGTTCAGTTTCTTCGGGTTCGACAAGAAAATGAGTTGGGTCAAAATTAGAATATTTACTCATATCAAAGAATGACTCCACGCATTTATATTATTTCACCTCATTTTAACATACCAATCTGACAGGGGGACAAGAACCCTGAAATTGATACATCATAAGCTTTCTAGAGCTTTTGATCGAATAAGTTTTCCGCACTGGCTCCCATTTATCGATAAAATTCTGGCTCTTCTGGTTTCTGTGTGGAATTAATTTCTAGCTTTCTTCAGCCATTCCTAATATTTCTTGATAAAGAATTGGGCTAATTCTTTTACCTTGACTCAAAAACTGCTCTAAAATGGGTTTAACTTCAATAATAATTCCTTTCTTCTTGGCGATTAATAAAAGTCCAATTGTTCCAGTTACAGGCAAATTTCTAGACTGAGCGACTTTTCTTCCTAATTTTTCGTCTATTAAGACTCGATTCGCTTTTAATTCTTCTGCCAAGATAATTGTAGCCGCTTCACCCAAATCTAGTTTAAACTGAATTTGCAATTGTGATAATTGAGCGGGAGATTGAATGGTAAATACCTCAATCCACTGAGCAGTAGGAACAACCGAAGCAGCCCGATGATTTCCCGTGGTGACTTCATTATAAACTTCTTGGGGAATAATAATTTTGCCAAAGAGTTTCTGGAGTAAGTTAAGTTGACCAACTTTAGCTAACTCACTTAACGGAGTGGTATTAGAGCAGAAGTGTTGAATCCTGCAATAAAACTTTACAATGTTTGGGTTTCACCCAGGTAAAATCCCTTGTTTATTGAGAATAGAGTCATTAACTGCTCAAATTTTGTATCATCAATGCCAATGCACAACTTGGACAATATCCTCAAAATCTTAACATTCAACACTTCTGGTATTAGAGACAATAATCACGCGGGAGAATCTTCTAATAATTGCAGGGTTTCTGTAATTTCTTGTTCTAACTCTTCTCGATTTTGGTCGGGAAAGATGGCAACCCCATATTGACCCATAAGTTCGAGAACTTCTAAACGAGAGATTCCCAATAGCCTGCCAGCTATCCCACTACTAATTTCTCCATATTTTAACAAAGTCATGATATATGCTATCTTAGCCTGTTCTTCTGCTTGTGAATGGAGAGATTCCGAGATATTAATAGGCAAATCAAATCGTATAGTTATGGTCATACGCTGGAATATGCAGAAGTTTTTGGCTCTTTTAGCTGCCAGATACTAACATTTTAGGTTCTTCGGTTTGTGTTATGCAATGGACGGGGGTTATAAGGGATGTAACCCTTATATAGAAAGGCATTTAGCGATTTTTGTCAATTGTTTTTGCTCTAGAGCGAACTAATCAATTAAATAACGAAGAACCAGCGTTATTAAGAATAAAAATTCGGTTCCGGGAATTTTTCATTGACAATCCAATTGCCCAGATCGCGAATTTTGTAATCCACAGGATCATGAAGGGTAAAAGTTCGTAGATTCCGCCAGTAGCGATCAAACCCGTAGGAACTCGATGTCGCCCTCGCCCCCATGACCTCGAACATTTGATTCACCACCTCTAATCCCACCCGTGTCGCCGCCACCTTGGCCACTGCGATCGCCACGGCACAGCGACCGCGCTTTTCTGCGGTGAGATGCCATTGTTCCTCCCACGCGTCCTGTAGAATTTCCGTTGCTCGATCAACCAAACCCCTGGCCGCCTCTAAATCGACCCACAGACTGCCGTAACGATGCAGGAGATAGGGAGCTTCCGTCGCTCGCTCGACCCCGGCAGTTAGCCAAGGACGGGTTTGCTCTCTCGTGTACCGTCGTGCGGCCTCAAAAGCCCCCAGGGCAATCCCCAAGTAGATATTGGCTAGATTCAACTGGGTTAAACAGGCGCGGAAAGTGGCGAAAGGTGGCGCAGGAAAGGCTTGCGAACCGAAAAACTCCCGGGGGTAAATCGCCACATTATGAAACGAAACACTACCACTATCGGTTTGCCGTTGACCCATATTATCCCAATCGGCGTGCAGTTCTACTCCCTGACGCTGGGTAGGAACCACAAGAACCGATATTTTCCCCGTCTCCTGATCGATCGCCGTAACGGGTAAAATGTCAGAATCCCACGAACCGGAACAGAAGCTTTTCTTGCCTTCTAGTCGGAAAATATCGCCCTCGGCAGCGATCGCTGTCCGACGATCCAAGGGATTTAACGCATTCGCCCAAAACCAATTCTGTCGGATGGTTTCCTTGTAGTAGTATTCCCTCTGTTCGATCGTTCCGAAAAGATGGGGAACGATCACCCCAAGATGATGGTAGGAAAAAATATGAGCGATCGAGCTATCGACTTGGGCGAATTCTCGAACGATGCGGAATAAGGTAATCCAACTCTCGCCAGAACCACCGTATTCCCGGGGAATAATTAAGGTCAAAAGACCACTTTGGCGGAGGCGATCGCGCGCCAGTTTCGGGGTTCCCCCCTGATGGTCTCGCTCCACTGCATCGATGGCGAATTCCGATGCCAGAGAAACCGCGAGAGATAGATAATAATCCGCAGACTGACTAGGGGATACTGACATGAGCAAGATTCCTTAGATATATCGAATCCCCCTAAACAGGAAGGTATAGGGGGAAATTTTGTGGATTGCTAGAAGGTAAATGTGGTTCTCAGTGTACCGATAATAACACTGGTATTATTACTATTTTGACCGGGGTTGATCAGCCAAAATAAGCCAGGAGTGATGGCGATATTGTCATTGATTTGATATTTGTAAAAAGCCTCGACATGGATCGGTAAATCGTTGGCATCCGTGGGATTATTCGCTTGATAGGGCTGAACGCCAACCACGAGACCGCCCAGATTGCCATCTTTGCCCACATCGGGAAAGGCGAAACCTAGACTATAGTACCAAATGTCAGCATTTCCGGGTCCTTGGAGATTTCTAGAGTTGGTATAGCCCAGGAAACCATTAATCGCCAAGTTCGGCGTGATGGTAAAGAACCCCGACGCACCGAAGGAATCACTGATCAATGGGGTGCCAAAAGGATTATTAGCCTGCCTAGTGCCGACAATACCAAAACTACTGCCGATGTCAAATAAATCTCCCCGATTTTGGTAGGCGTGGACGTAGGTGATCCCGAAACCCGATCGAGAATCGAGCCAAGCGATTTGGGCGATCGCAGCGTATTGACCATTAAAAAGACCACTACCCGGATTGGGATCGGCATGATTCCCGGCCAGATAACCCAAGCTGGCGATCCAGCGATCGCTCAGTTGATAGTTAAAGCCACCTCCCGCACCCCCACCGATCTGGTAAATGGGGTTGGCGGACGCAAATACGGTTAGCGCTTTTCCGCCGCCCGTACCGCTATCGAGATAGGGGTTCAGCGTCGGGATAAAATCGTAGGTGACACCATTGACCGCTCCAATATAGGCGGAAATGCGATCGCCAATGGGAAAATAATAGGCGAGCCAACCGATATTGACATTATTGTCTAGAGAGGGGACTAGGTTAAAGGATTGAGTCGCTTCCGGAGTCCCATCCCCCAGATTAAACCGTCGGGCATTACCGGCATCTAACCTTACGTTTAACTGGTCTTTGCCCGTAAAACTGCTGACGAACCGAAGACGCGCACGATCTTGAAACACGGTATTGCTCCCCTCGCTCGCACCTTGAAAGGCGTTGGCGACCACGAAAATCGCCTCACCCAGTAGTTTCGTGGTCGTCGAAAAGGAATGGTCTTCTAGGAAAGCAGCCCGGTTTTCTAGGTTATCCACTCTTGCCCCTAGAGATCCTAACTCGGCCTGAAATTCCTGGGCAAGGCGCTTGAGTGTATCGAGATCTCGTTGGGCGATCGAAACCCCTGCTTGCAGCGATCGCTCGATCGAGTTTAAACAAGCATTCAAACCGGCGGCAAATTCCCAACGGGTTAAGGCGCGGTCGCCCCGATAGGTGCGGTCGGGATAGCCGACAATGCAGCCATAGCGTTCCACCAACGATCGCAGTGCCTCGAACGCCCAGCCCGTCGGCGGAACATCGGCAAGTTGGGAAACAGAAGTGAGTTGCGCCATCGCCGGATCGGGATGGTTTTTCGACATATCGGTTAGCGGTAAACCCGAAGGGTCGATTTGAGCGAATGCGGGTACGGCAAAGAAAATGCTTCCCAGTAGGAGAGAAGGTCGCGATAACCAATTACAAGAGAGAAAAACCATCGAAATCCTCACATCCAAAAAATAGAGATAGTCGGTGTTTTTTGGCCAGACGAATCCTCGGAACCGCGCTCGCTCGATTCCCGTATCTCCGGCAGCAATTGAGAAAGTCTCGTTATCCCCAGCCGGTGCTGTAGCAGAATTCCAGGGTAAAACCGCAGAATCCTAAGGCCTGGGGAATAGGAGTCCTATCTTGAGAACACGGGCAGAACTTCCGCCGCTTTGCCAACAGGCATTCCTCTTTTTCCTCCCCCTACGCTAGAAAAGGGGAGTGATTAGCTAAACGGCAACAGATGCCCTAGTTTTTCCCGCTTTGTCAGCAAATACTGTTGATTGTGGTAGTTTGGAGGCATGACGAGAGGGATTCGCTCGACAATGTTGATCCCCCAATCTCGGAGACCCTGAACTTTTTGGGGATTATTAGTTAGTAAACGGATATCGGCTACCCCCAAATCCTTGAGAATATGCGCTCCCAGCCGATAGGTACGCCCGTCCGCCTCGAATCCTAGCCTCCTGTTGGCATCTACCGTATCTAGGCCGAGATCCTGTAGGGAGTAGGCCTTGAGCTTATTGATCAGACCGACACCCCGTCCCTCCTGTGGAAGATAGACCACAACCCCTTGTCCGGCGGTTTCGATCGATTTCAGGGCGATATGCAGTTGTTGATGACAATCACAACGGGAGGAACCGAGAACATCCCCGGTAAAACACTGGGAATGAATGCGAACCAGAGTCGTCCGATCGCCAAATTTGTCCGGATCGCCTTTGATGATCGCCGTCGCTTCCGAACCATCGAGGAGGTCGCGATAGGCGTAGATATCAAATTCGCCGAATTCCGTAGGGAGACGGGCGATCGCTTCCCGCAATACCGAGGGTTCTACCCGTTCGCGATAGCGGATCAGATCGGTGATTCGGATAATCGCTAGACCGTACTCGTCTGCGTAGCTCATCAACTCCGGTAAACGCGCCATCGAGCCGTTGGGGTTCTGGATCTCGCAGATCACTCCAGCGGGGTAGAGTCCGGCTAAACGAGCCATATCTACCGCAGCCTCCGTATGTCCTGCCCGCTCGAAAACCCCGCCCGCTCGCGCTCGGAGCGGGAAAATATGCCCTGGACGGCTGAGATCATCGGGGGTAGTGGTGGGGGAAAGCACCACTTGGATGGTGCGGGAGCGATCGCTCGCCGAGATTCCCGTGGTAACGCCGTGGTGCGGAGCCGCATCGATACTGACGGTGAAAGCGGTTTGATGGCGATCGCCATTTTTCTCCACCATCGGCGGTAATTGCAATTCGTCTAGGCGATCGCCAGTCATAGCCAGACAGATCAACCCCCGGGCCCGGGTAGCCATGAAATTAATCATCGTCGGTGTGGCAAACTCGGCGGCGCAGATTAAATCCCCCTCGTTCTCTCGTTTTTCATCGTCCACGACGACGATGGCTTGTCCAGATCGTAGGGCATCGAGGGCCCGATCGACTGGGGCAAACTTCGGTTCGACCGGGTTCCGTCGTGCCAGGGTGATGATTCGAGAGGAAGAGGCAATCGATAGGGTAGGCTCGCTCATAAAAATAGTTCAGAGGAATCTTGACAAGCTGACACTTTTATGTATGTACGGGCAGGGGGGTAGGGGTTTTTTCCTTCGTGGCCGCTCGATGTAGGTTCACCGCAACGACGAAATCCCGTACCGCCTCTTGGGTTCTTTGCCCGATCTCCTCATCGGGTTGGAGTTGGCCAGAGGCCTGGAATTGCAATTGTTTATCGATCGCATAAATACCGCCGAGAATGTGACGCGCCTTCAGTTCCGAGAGAACCGGCTTGAGGGCATAATCGATCGCCAGTAGATGAGCGATCGTGCCGCCAGTGGCGATCGGCAGCACCACTTTGTTGGCGAACGCCCCCTGGGGCAGTAAATCCAAGAAAGCTTTCAGCAGTCCGGTGTAGGCGGCCTTGTAGATCGGGGTGGCCACTATAATCCCGTCGGCCTGTGCTAGTAAAGCTTTTATCGGTTCTAGGGCCGGACTATCGTAGCGTCCGTAGATGAGGTCTTCTGGCGAGAAGTCCCGCACGGCGATTGTATCGGTATGAAATCCCTCTTTTTCTAGGAGTTCGTTGACGTATTGAACGAATCCGTAGGTTTTAGAAGGAGCGGTGGGATTGCCAGCGATCGAGAGAATATTCGCCATCGTAAATCTCCTAGATTGGTAATAATGGGTAATAACGGTCTCGCGGATCAGGAACGAGATACGGCTTCGGCAGGGCGATCAGCGGTTATCTCGGCGCGACTTTGCCAGAGTCCGATACCGTCGTACAATCCCGGGGCCATGAGGAACACCTGCACCCAGAGAATATCGAACCACCAGTACAGTCCCGGTCGGATATTGGCCCGACCGAAGAGGACTTCTGTTGCGGCGTAAAGAATCAGCGAGATGACCAAACTAATCACCGATGTAATGATTCCCTTGGCCGGTTGGGCAAGTCCTTGAAAGGGCCAGAGATTGAATTGCCAGAGTAAACCCAAACCCACCGTTGTCCAGATGGCGGCGAAGGTCGGCCCGGTCGCCGTGGTGAATAAATCCATCCCCGCCAGCCGGAGAAAAAACGCCATCAGGAGGGTGAGAAATAATACCGCCCCCGTATGGAGAAAGCCCAGACGCGGCATGGTTAGGCCCAGTTGAGCGAGGGGCCAGCGCTCGAAAAAACTACCGAATACCGTGGAGAGGGGATACCAGTACCAAGGAATATAGAACGGTTTTAATCCCCAGATCTGCGGTAGAAAAGTGAGGGCGGGAGCGACCATAAAAACGGCAAAAAAGATGTTGAGAAATCCACTGGTGGGATGTCGGTCTTGGAGTTCTTCGGAAGCCACGATCGTGTTATCGAAAAAGAACAGACTGGCACAGGCGGCAACAATCGCGGTTTGTCCCCACAAACCTACGGGGGTATCGGTGAGACGGGCGGGGGTGAAGATAAATTTCCACGCTTCTCCAGTGAGATAGACCAACAGCAGCAAGATCGCTAAATTAAAGGTTCCCCGTCCGAAGCGATGGGAAAAAAATCGAGAACCCGGATAGCCATTTAGGGAAAAACCCAGATGCCACCACCAGACAAAACAGAGGGTGATATAAACTAATTTTTCGTTTACATCTAGAGCGAATACGCCCGTGAAGATCAGTTCAAAAACCAGACTGACCACAGCGATAATGCCGATGAACAAGAGTCCCTTAAAGGGTTGATTTTTCCAGATATTCCGTTTCTGGAGCGGATGGGCAACACTCATATTTCCTCTACAGTAGTGTGACCGATCGAAGGTAGAAATCAGGAGGAGAGGGAGGGCGCTTCCCTTACTCCTGCGGACTTATAGCCAAGGATGGCGGGGCGGGTTGACACCGTTGAGGAAGTAATTGCCGATCGCATAGTATTTCCAGCGCACCGGGTCGTGGAGGGTGTGGGCGCGGGCATTGCGCCAGTGGCGATCATAGTTAAATTCCTCTAGGGTGGACTTCGTGCCAGCCAGTTCAAAGAGTTTATTGGTGGCCAGTAGGGAGGCTTCCGTGGCGAGTGCTTTGGCCTCGGCGACGGCGATCGAGGATGCCACTACTTTCGCCTCCTCTAACCCGGATTCATAGGCCGCGTCGATAAATTCCCCGGCCCGCCGTAGTAGGGCTGCCGCCGCGTGGATCTGTAGGATCACGTTGCCCAGATTGTAGAGAGTCAGGGGATCTTCAAAACCCTTCTCCTGGTTACTATCCACCCAGGGACGGGTATGGTTGCGGACGAAATACAGGGTATCCCGCAGGGCGGCCTTGGCGATGCCCACGTCTACCGCCGCTTGGATAATCTGTGCCACCGCACCCATCGGGGTCGCCCGTTCAAAAGCTAGATAGTGAGGGATGACGTGTTCCGGTTTCACCCGGACATTGTCGAGAATCGTCGTGCCGCTCGCGGTGGTGCGTTGACCGAAACTCGTCCAATCATCGAGCAGAGTCAAGCCTTCCGCGTCCCGTTCCACAAAGGCGACGATCGTATTGCCGTTCTCATCGGCGGCGATCGTGGGAATCCAATCGGCCAGCAGGGCGCCGGCGGAGTAATACTTGCGTCCGTTGAGAACGTAGCCATCGCCCGAGCCAGTTAATTTGGTTTGCACGTCCGTCACTGACTTGGTGCCGATCTCCGAGAAGGCGTTCCCAAACCGTTTGCCTTGCAGTACCAAGTCAAAGAAAAATCGCTTCTGTTCCTCCGTACCGTCGAGCCGGATCGCTTCCACCATATAGAGGTGATTCTGGGGAATCTGTCCCAAACTAGAATCCGCCTCGGCAATAATGGCGATCACTTGCGCTAGGGTGGCGTAGGATACGCCCGCACCCCCGTATTCCTTGGGAACGATGATCCCCCATAGCCCGCTTCGCGAGAATTTTTTTACCTCCTCCACCGGTAGACGGCGTTCGCGATCGCGGAGGGAATCCTCTTGGAGAAATTCTGCGGCCAGTTCTTTAGCCACAGCGATCGCTTCTTGATCGTCTTGAATCACATGGGCGGTCGGTTCCGTTTCAACATTTACTAACGTGGTCATGGTTACTACTCCTAGACTGTGAGATAGAGTGGCCTAGCTTTTAATGCAGAGAGCGAGAGGACTGATATCTCGCCCTACGGGCCAAAACTTGCCGGTATTTCTGGATATCGCGGTTCATGGCGAAAATGGGAACGAGAGGGCCGAGCAAACAGACGAGCGGGCCGATATACAAGAACCGACCGCCGAATCCGTAGGAAGTAATGATCAGAGCCGAACCGATAATCCAACCGAAGGCTCCAGAGAGTAAGGCATGGTTTTCCTGGCTCCCTTCTAGATTCCCCTCTTGTTCCTCATCTTCGAGTCCATAGGTTGCCGAAGCGTAGGTCAACACGAGATACATTCCCCGCAGAAAGAAAATCGTCATGATAGCGGCAATAACACCGGCGATAATGGTGGTCGGGGAATAGGGATTTTGAGTTAGGGAAGGACTAGGGAGACTTTGGGCGGGAACCGCTCCGGCATAGAAAACCGTGAGCATCGTGCCGCCCAGGAAATAGCCGAGCCGCTTCGCCCAAGTCCGCAAGGAGGGCGGTATCATCTGCAAGAGACTATTCATGATCGTGATTCTGTGAAAACTTATCGCAGCGCAACAGAAGAAGTGTCCGGTATCTCGGATAGATCCTGTGCCTGACGTAGTTGGGTGTAATCGAAGCGTCGGGAATTGGTCAAGGCAATCACAATGGGGACGATCGCGCTGACTGCGACTACCGTATAGGTACCGATCTCCTCGCCGAACTTGGCGAGGGCGAAAACCCCGGCAATCAGACCGATGATCGTCCCGGCGGTAAAGGCCGTGGCATTCATTCGCGACCAGACGATCGACAGTACCAGGGGTACGAGAACGGCGGCGCGGATGATGGAAGTCCCCAGTACCAGCGTCACCAGATCGATTCCCGATAGCACCACCGCCACCGAAATTCCCGCCGCTAAGACCATCGAAAACCGCGTCCAAGCGAAGAGGGAGCGATCGGAAATATCGGGGAACAGGGGCTTGATCACATCCACCGCAGAAACCGAACTAACCGCCGCCAATGTGCCGTCACAGGTGGAATAGCAGGCCGACAGCACAATGATCACGAACAGGTAGATCACCCAATCGGGCAAGCCTAAATGGGAAATCAAAAAAGGACCCAATGCGGCAGGATCACCACCAAGATCCCGGGCCAGATCCACCTTGAGCGCGATGCCCACCAGCCCTACCACCCCTAGACAGAGGGCGACCACATAGTAGAGTCCCCCACCCCAGAAAAAGGTTTTGCCTAATTCCCGTTCTTTGATCCCCCAGGCCACCTGCCAGAATTCCTGTCCGGCGATCGTGGCGGTAATCAGCGCCAGGGCGAAGGTTAAGCCGAAATTCTGGAAGGCATCCGGTCGCGTCACCGAAAGAAGTTCGCCGCCCTGACTCTGTACGGTGTGCCACACGGCTTCCGCCCCTCCCACCTGGCCTAAGACCGCTGTGGTGACCAGGACAGAGGGAACCATAATCAGCAGACACATCAAGGTAGAAGTAGCCATGGATGCCCAGAGTCCCCCTAAACTGATGTACAGGAGAATGACGATCGAGGAGATGGTTGCGACTACCCCCTCCGGAAGACCGAAGATCGTGGCCACCATCAGGGATGCTCCCTTGAGATTCACCGTGACAATTTGGATCGCCCCGAAGAGGATACCAGCGACTACGACCACGCGAGCCAATTTTGCTCCTGCGTAACGAGCGGAGATAAACTCGCTGATGGTATAACCGTGGGGCATCAATCGCCGTAACTTTTTGGCAAAGGGAATCACGGCAATGACCGCTGCACCATTGGGGACGGTAAACCAAAATAAGCCCGATAATCCGTACTTAAAGGTGACTCCGATCGGCAGTAAAATCCCGATCACCCAAGTCCAGACGGAAAGCAAGCCGGCAATCCCGAATCCTAAACCCAGCTTGCGACCGGCAATCACAAAATCGTGGGTGTTTTTTACCAGTTTCCACTTAGCGTAGTAGGAAACAATCAACATAGCCAGACCTAACGCGATCAGGGTGACAATTCCCTCGATCGGTCCAAGTAGAGCTGCCTTAGCGAGACTAATCCCTTCCATTACGATTTGATTTTTTCCTTGTGTATTTCTTTCTTTCGCTTAAACTAGGGCGAACTCTTCTCTGGGGGAACGACGGGATTCCAGTTGCCGCACGAGCGGGATCACCTCGCGACCGAAGGCGGGTAAATCGTCCGTATAGTGCAGGAAACCACCGAGAATCAAATCGACCCCCACGGCGTGAAACTGCTGGATTTTTTCCGCTACCTGTTCTTTTGTGCCGATCAGTCCGGTACGGAATCCATCGTTGTACTGTACTAGATCTTCAAAGTTCGAGTTAGCCCACATTCCCACTTTTTCACTGGTGGCGGAACCCGCTTGTTTGACTGCTTCGCCAAATCCTTCCACGGCTTCTTTGTCGGCTTTGGCAATAATCTCCCGCAGTACCTCGTGGGCTTCTTTTTCGGTATCACGGACGAGGATAAAGGCATTGAGACCGAACTTGATACTACGGCCGGCTTGACGGGCAAGGGCGGAAACTTCCTCGATCTGTTCGCGGACTCCCTCGATCGAGTTGCCGTTCATGAAATACCAGTCCGATACCCGACCGGCCATCTGTCGGGCGGCTTTGGAGTTACCCCCCTGAAAGATTTCGGGATGGGGATGATGATTAACGGGGCGGGGTTTGACCCAACCGCCATTGATGCGATAAAAATCCCCTTTGAAGTGGAATTCGTCTTCTGTCCACAGTCCCTTGAGGATGCGAATAAATTCCTCGGAGCGTCGATAGCGTTCATCGTGATCGAGCCAAGGTTCACCATAGATGGTGAATTCACCCTTGAACCAGCCACTGACGATGTTGAGGGCGAAACGACCTTTGGAAATGACATCGATCGTCGAGCCGATTTTGGCGACGACCCCGGGATGCCATAAACCGGGATGGACGGCGGCGATTAGGGTGATTTTCTTGGTTACGGGGGCTAGGGCGGCGACGGTGGCAAAGGCCTCTAGTTGATACTCCGCGCCGTAGCTGGCGATGAATCGGGCTT
The DNA here is from genome assembly GCA_007096045.1 of Microcystis novacekii Mn_MB_F_20050700_S1. Lineage (GTDB taxonomy): Bacteria > Cyanobacteriota > Cyanobacteriia > Cyanobacteriales > Microcystaceae > Microcystis > Microcystis novacekii. Next base: position 34,005 of record SFAU01000286.1, read on the forward strand.
GGGCTAACGCGTACTCGAACCCGACTTCTTCGGCCGTCTGTGCCAGCCAAGCGTTGTAATCGTAGGTCCAATCGGTGTTTTGCGGGATTTTACTCACCACTAACCCGCCACTAACATTGGGAACCCAGTAAGCGAACTTAATATCTACCATGATTCGGTTACTCCGTGATGGAAACTATTGGTTCGATCGCTTCACCGTTCGCGAGAATCCGGTGTACACGGTCATTTCGGACGATCTCTTTCGTGTTCGTCCGGAGGAGCGATCCCGTTTTTAGCGATCGCCAATCACCCTAACTCAAGTCTTTAGAATGCTGTTTCTAGCAAGATTCGAGTTACCTATTATTGGGGTCAAAACTCGCTCTGTCTCAAGCCTGGAGCCGAGGACTACTGTAATTCGACCGAAATATAGTTGATTGCCTTTCAGTGTAATCACTACTCAAGGATGACGTCGTAGTTTGATACACCCCGATTGACTTTTTCTATGCCATTTTGGAATACAGTGCGTCTTCCAGGGGTACTCCAATCGAACCTCAATACCTGATATTCCAAATCGTGATAGACAAGAGGAATTTCGGTATAAGGAAAAATAACGCTTCTGCGGAAGGAACATGATAGAGTGATGGCTCCTAAAAAACACGTCTCCCTCGTGGGTATTGGAAAACACCTATGCCGCTTCAGTTTGGAATTTGGGCCCCCGTTTGTGGTGGATGGTTGCGAGTGATTAATCCGGAGAGAAATTGGTCGATTTCCGATCTGGTCGAGTTGGCCGTTCAAGCCGATCGAGTGGGCTATGATTTCTACTACATTCCCGAACACTATCTCAATGCGGTACACGGGCCGGATCATGACGTAACTGACGCTTGGCTCACGGCCGGCGCGGTGAGTTTAGCGACCCAAGAGATTAAAATCGTCACGGCCGTACAACCGGGGTTTAAATTGCCCGCAGTGGTGGCCAAGCTAAGTGCCGCTCTCCAGAATCAACCCGGTGGAGGCCGGTTCGGTTTGAGCGGGATCGCGGGGTGGTGGCAACTAGAAGTGGAAAGCTACGGTGATGTTTGGCTCGCCCACGGCGATCGCTATGCTAGATTAGAAGAATATCTTCAGATTATTCGGGGATTATGGACGACTGCCGATTTTAATTATCGGGGCAAATATTACACGATCACCCAGGGCATTTTAGCCGAGCGACCGACACCGCTTCCTCTCATTTTTATTGCGGGAGAATCGGAACGAGCGATCGATCTAGCGGCTCGTTTGGGGGATTATCTTTTTATTAATGCGGATGATGTGGAAAAAACGGCTGCGCTGGTGGAGAAGGTAAAACGATGGGCGAGCGATCGCTATCAACGGCAGATTCAAGTAGCGATGAGCGCTTTCGCCATTGTCCGCCCTACCACGGTCGAAGCCGAGTCCAGACTAGACAAGATTTATCGCTCTGCCGACACTCGAAAAATTCGTTATTTCCAACAACAAATCGATGCCAATGCAGTAGCCCACAATAAACTAGATATCGGTCAAACGATCGAGGCAAATCTTGGCCTCTCGGCTCGATTTGTCGGCGATCCACAGACGGTGATCCGTCGCTTGAGAGACTACGAATCTATCGGGGTTGACCTGATTATCTTCAAGTTTGAATCCACCCAGGAAGATGCTCTCTATTTTCATCAACAGGTGATCGATCGATACTCACACCCCTATCCTTTAATTTCTCGGTGAATTATGAGTCGAATTACCTCGGAAGACATTACCCTAAATCACCTGAAAATTCTCAAGACGGTCGATGATTCTGGGAGCTTTTCTAAAGCGGCCTATCAATTGGGCTATAGTCAATCATTAATTAGCAAAAAAGTCAAGCAATTAGAGGATTATTTTGGAGTGTTGCTGGTTAATCGCTCCCCTGGCTCGATCAAACTAACCAATCAGGGTAGAAAGCTAATTTCTCAAACCTTTCAGGTGATAGAAACCGTGGAAACCCTTCAACGAGAGTTTCAGCTGACCTTAAGTGCCGACGGAGAAGACTTAATTCTCGGTGCTACCCCTTTAATTGTAGAAGTCTGGTTAAAACATTACTGGCGACGATTTCAGCTTTGCTTTCCAAGTCGAAATATTCAAGAGATTTCCCTATCCGCTCAAGGTTTATTGGCCGGATACTCCCCCAAAAACATTGATATTCTGCTCAACAGTTTCTCCGCTTATAAAGATAAACATCATTGTACTAGACTAACTACCCACCGCTTCCAACTGATTTCTTTCGGTAAGAATGATCTATTTCTGGGCAAAAAATCGATTAAAATCTCAGATATAAACCCAAACGACTTGCTTCTTTTAGATGAAATTTATCAAGAGCTTTGTAAAAATCAAGTTGTATTAAACTATCTAAGGGATGTACGAATTATTGAAAGTTATCAAGAACTTCTTGATTCTGTGCAAAAAAGCCATGAATCAACTATCCTGCCTGATTTTTGCCAATTTAATTCACTCTTGAATTATCCAACATCGATAATACCTATACAGGATGTCAACGAATATGGAGTCTATCTGCACGTCCCTCATTTTAGCGAGCTATTAATATTAGGAGAAAGTTTGGTTAGAAGTTTTCGCATCGATCAGGATGATTTAGCAATTTCCCCTCAACCGAATCTTATTTTTGCCAGCGATACTTTGCCAACGAAAAATATACTCAGAGTTGGAATTCAACGGGATTCGATCGGACAGTTTATCGCCAGCTATGGAGTTAAATATGTTTTCGATCTACAGCGAGAGTCCAACGAACAACCAATTTTTCAGAAAAATATCGAGATCGATCGAAATTTTACCTTACAGATCGTTGAATTCGCTTGTGGTGAACAAATGAATCAACAAATGAAAAGAGGAGATTTAGATATTTGTATTTTAGACGATATTTCTCTTTTAAACAATGGTACTATTTTTTTTAACAATCTAAGTTTCGGTTCTAAACTAATCGGGATTGCCTCTTATAATATTTTCGGTGAAGATATGAGTATTCTGCTTCCTAAAGACTCTCCAATCGCCACGGTTCCAGAACTAAGAGGCAAGCGTATTTCCACCTTATTTGGTTCCAACGCGCATCGATTTATTATCACTCTTTTTAACCTGTACGGACTGGAGATCAGTCGAGATTGTCACTTGGTTAATGAAGATCCACATACGGCAAGTATGAGCTTTAGAAAAAAACAAATAGATGCCCATGTATGTTGTGATACTTTTACTTCTATTTTTCAAGAATATGTTTCAGCCAAAAAATTACCCCTAGATCAAAATTTCGGTTTAAGAATTCCTTCCCTTAGAGGCATTGTTTGTCGATCGCGGTTTCTCAAAGAAAACCCCAAACTTGTTATCGCTTACCTACACGACTTGGTAATCGCCAATCATTGGTTTCATTCGGATTCCGCAAGAGCGATCAAGTTGTTAAACGATGTAACAGTGGTTTGTCCTGATCGGGTATTTCAGTTCTTCGCTCCTGCCTCTGGAAACCACACCGATCCCACCCTAAAACCCCAATGGTCTTGGCTATTAAAAACCCTCAATCGTAGGTTAGATGGACAATACGGTATCTCATTATTTGACGTAGATTTTTGGATGGACGATTATTTTTTACGGCTAGTCTATAATTTACTCGAACTAGATTACCATTTCCATCAGGTTTCTTTTTCGAGCCAACTCTCTAATGGTTATTTTCCAGAGGAAAAATTTAATCGGTACGCTCAAGTTCTATAAAAATTTTTGATATATTTTATACCCGTTTATACCCGTCAAATTCCGAGCGAATGGTAACAAAAATTTTCGTCCAGATGATACTTTTTTAAATACAATATTTCGCTAGAATTAATGTGTTATTATTTCTACACGAAGGATACCGACCATGCAATTACTCTGGTTTATCCCGACCCACGGCGACGGACGTTATCTGGGAACGGCGATCGGCGGGAGAAGCGTTACTTTCGCATATATGTTGCAGATTGCGCGTGCCGTGGACGATTTAGGCTACACGGGTGCGCTTTTACCGACCGGGCGTTCCTGCGAGGACGCATGGATCGTCGCTTCCACCCTCGTCACGCACACGCGACAGATGCGCTTTCTCGTGGCGGTGCGGCCGGGGTTAGTTTCTCCTGGGGTGGCGGCGAGAATGGCGGCCACTTTTGATCGCCTTTCCGAGGGGCGCTTACTAATTAACGTCGTCACGGGAGGCGATCCAGTGGAATTGGCGGGAGATGGCGTACATTTAAACCATGATGATCGCTACCGTCTAACCGATGAATTTCTAACGGTGTGGCGACAACTATTATCGAAACCGAACACGGACTTTCAAGGCGATTACCTGCGGATCGAGGGAGGAAAAGTCCTGTTTCCCCCCGTACAGAAGCCCCATCCACCCCTTTGGTTCGGTGGCTCCTCGCCCATCGCCCACGAGATCGCCGCTAAACACGTTGATGTCTATCTGACTTGGGGCGAACCCCCGTCCGCGGTGGCCGAAAAAATCATCACCGTGCGCCGTTTAGCCGAGGCCCGCGGTCGGACGCTCCGATTCGGCATTCGTTTACACGTTATCGTCCGGGAAACGGCCAGCGAAGCGTGGGAGGCGGCGGAGACATTGATCCGCTATGTAGACGAGTCAGCGATCGCCACCGCCCAAAACGCCTACGCGCGCATGGACTCGGAAGGGCAACGGCGGATGAGTCAATTGCACAACGGCAGTCGCGCCGCCTTGGAAATTAGCCCAAATCTCTGGGCCGGGGTGGGTTTGGTACGCGGGGGAGCGGGAACCGCTCTCGTGGGGGATGCGGATACGGTAGCGCGCCGTCTGCTCGAATACCGAGATCTCGGTATCGAGACGTTTATTCTCTCCGGTTATCCCCATCTAGAGGAAGCCTACCGGGCTGCCGAACTGTTGTTTCCCCGTTTACCAGTAGAGAGCGCGCCGATCCGACCCCAACCCGTTCAGGTTCTCGCTCCTTTCGGCGAGATCGTTGCCAATATCTAATTTCCGCTAGTGTTTTAAGTAGGGAGGCACAATTATTTGTAGGATGGGTTAGCGGTAGCGTCAACTATGCGGGCGTTGGGTTTCATGCTTCAACCCAACCTACGTTCATCTTATATTTAATTCCACCCACCCACTTAATAGAACTCATAATTACTGTATTGCTATAATTATCGATAATAGAAAATTGCCAGAGGTATTGTAAAGTTTCAATACAAATATAGTCATATATATCCAGGCATGGTAATATATAAACAGAAAACTATCAGACTAGGCAAAAAAAGCAGCAATAAGTTATCGAACGGCTTGGAGAT
>SFAU01000287.1 GCA_007096045.1 Microcystis novacekii Mn_MB_F_20050700_S1
AGACCAGAACAGAGTAAATCTGTTAAGGCCGGTGCGGAACCCCGCAAGGGAAAGAAGCAGAAACCTAAATCGTGAGGTTTGGGAATCACCGTCCGTTTACGGCGGTGAGGATGTCAAGAGGCGATCAAAGTCGGTACAATTTGGACATAGGTTGATGCAGAAAAGATTAAATAAATTGGTTCTTCTAAATCCGCTTCCGGGTCTGTTAACAACTCATTAGGCAAGGGTAAAGATTCCCCCCTAGATAAATTAACTTCTGCCATGTCCACCAGCGCACTGGCTAAGGAACCGCGTACTGCTGCTAGAGCATTTCCCCAGGAAATCACGCCAGGGAAATCTAAGACTTCTCCATGGACTCCCTGTTCCAGAAATTTATACATCGCTTTGTAGGTAAGCATCTAATTTCTGCTCCTTTCTTTCACCGAATTTTTTGATTAATAGATTAAGTAACGCACCAATTGTATCATTAGTTGTACCTGAATATCAAACAGGCTAGAAGCCTGTTCCACGGGATAGATTGCTCCGGGAGGATATTCGGTAGCAGTTAAATAATCATAATAAAAACCACAGAGGCACAATGGCACTAACTAGAGACTTTAAAGAAACCGTTAATGCACGAGTGCAACGAGATTCTGAGTTTGCGATCGCTTTACTTGATGAAGCTATTTCTCTTTTCCTGAATGGTGAACCAGAAACAGCAGGACTGATTTTGAGAGATATTGTCAATGCAACAGTAGGTTTTGAACAGTTAGCAATTGAAACTTCTAAACCTAGTAAAAGTTGACATCGTATCTTATCAGCAAAGGGTAATCCAACGATGGATAATTTGACTGCTATTTTCAATGTTTTGCGGAAAAAACTGATGTTGATATTAATGTGAAAACGGCGGTTATTTACCATTAAAATTCCATTATCTTGAATAAAATAGCGATGGTGCGGAGCGAACTGACAAGTCAGCGCTTGCGCTATCGCATTTCCTCACATTGACAAAAAAAGACGATTCCTACGGAGTTCTTCGCTATTAAACCAGCTAGTCATAGGATTTTATGATTCACTGGAAATTTTGATTGTAGATGATTTTGGGGTTAAGGTGTTGGAATAGATCAACATTTACGCCCGAATCACAGTAATTTTACGCTGATTTTCTGTCACCACCACCTCAGTTGATAACCTCTCTTCCATTGGTAAGGCATTTTTCCGCCTATCAAAAATAAATAACCAACCAAAATCTAACCCCAAACGCCCTAAATAAGATTCTAATTGTTCAATTCCATCAGCTTGGGGATCGCGTTTTTTATCCCGCCATACTTTTAATTCAATCCCTAAAATTACATCTTTATACTGCAAACATAAATCCATTCTATCACTACCAATTGCATATTCCCTTTCTAAAACTCCCCCACCATTCACCACACGATGTAAAAAAGCCATTAATACAATATGTGGTGCAATTTCATGATAGCTTGTACTACCTAATAATGGTTCTCCATGTTGTCGCCAAAATTTGAGAAATGCTGTTAATAAAGCAGCTAGATTTAATTCACCCTCTGGGGTTAACCAAGTGGGTGCAATCATGGGTAAAGATGCCATTGGTGTTACAGTTAATACCCTGGGTAAAACTTCCCGATAAATGGGATTAGCAATAGTTAATCCTCCATAGGGGTGCATTTTACATAATCCTAAATCTATGACAAATTGAATATCATCATTGGGGATATTACCTAATTCTAAACCTGCTAACATTGGTTCAATAATGGCTTTAATTCTTGGTTCTCTTAACCGTTCCGCTAAACTGTCTAAATGGGTATCCTGACGTGCAATTAATATTTCTTTAGCTGTTAAAATGTTTTCTCTGGTAATAGCAAGATTTCTATCTTTTACCATTTTTTCTACAATTTCTTTAGCTAAAGCATTAACTAACCAAGGTTGTCCTTGTGTTAAATCATAAGCTGTTTCTATTGCTTCTGGTGTGAAAATTTGTCCAGTTGCTGCTGTATGTTGTTGATATAATTCTCCCACTTCTCCAAGATTAAAATTTCGCATAGTCAGAGAAGCAACTTTGATATTAAAAGGACTAGATGTATTTAATCTATCACTACCTCCCGATGCTACTTTATAATCTCTCACATCTCGTAAACCAATTAATCCTACTGAGGTCGGAAAATTTTCTGGACGGTTAGGAAAACCATCTCTTAACTGTCGTAAAAATGATATTAATGTTTGGTCTTGTAAAGAGTCAATTTCATCTATAAATAATACTATGGGACGATTTATCGCTTTTGACCAATCTGATAAAAAAGCCTTGATTCTGCTTCCTGCTTCTTCCTGTTGCCATTCTTTTACAGGTGGTTGCAATTCTTTAGGTAAACGAATATTTATTGTATTATACCATGCCCCTAAAATTGCCAATTCTGCGGCAGCAGGATCATGATTAAATGCACTTCCTACTTCCACTGATACCATGACTGCGGCATAATTTCCGGTGTCGGTAAGTTGTTTTGCTAGGGATAACATAGCGGTGGTTTTCCCCGTTTGTCGTGGTGCGTGAAGGACAAAGTAACTACGTTGTTGAATTAGCTCCTCTAAATCTGGTAATCGCACTGTGGGAGAGAGCATATAGTGGATATCGTCTTTACAGGGACCGGCAATATTAAACCAGCGAGCCATAGAATTTTATTATTTAGTGGACATTTCAATTTTAGATGATTTTGGTGTGGTTTGTGATGGCAGCAAGGAAGAGGTGATGCTCGGCCATACTTTGTTATGCTTGATTATGATCAATTATTGTTATATAAGGGAATAATACGCTGATTTTACGTTTGCTCATAGGTAGTGATTTTATTGTCGTGGTGAGAATCAGATACGGGCTGTTCAGCAACAAAGTGGCATTTAATACACAAGACTTTGATTGTTGATAGCTTACTGGTATAATGTTGTAGCGCACTGGTATGGTTAACTTCCAGTACCATCGTTACCGAAACCCGATCGCACTGTGGTGACAGGAAATCAGTTGATGATCAAAATTGAAAATCTTAAGCTAATTGTCAAAAATTATGGCCGCTGAAATTATTTGTGTAGGAACGGAATTATTATTAGGGGATATAGTTAATACTAACGCCCAATATTTAGCCCTAGAATTGGCAAAATTAGGCATTCCCCATTATTATCAAACGGTGGTGGGGGATAATGTAGAAAGACTGAAAAAAGCGATCGCTATTGCCCGAGAACGTTCCTCAATTTTAATTTTTACTGGTGGACTCGGACCCACTCCCGACGATTTAACCACAGAAACAATCGCCGATTTTTTCCAAACGCCCCTCAGGGAAGATCGGGACATTTTAGCAGAAATCGAGGATAAATTTACGAGTTTAGGGCGAGAAATGCCTCCTAGTAACAGTAAACAGGCTTTAATACCGATAGGAGCCGATTTTTTGCCAAATCCGACGGGAACCGCCCCTGGCATGATCTGGCAACCACAAGCTAACGTAACTATTCTCACTTTCCCCGGAGTACCCTCAGAAATGAAGAGAATGTGGGTAGAAACGGCGATTCCTTACCTAGAAAGTCAAGGATGGGGCAAAGAGAGGATTTATAGTCGTTCCCTCAAATTTCGCGGTATTGGTGAGTCAGCTTTAGCGGAAAAAGTTGCCCATTTATTTGATCTAACTAATCCCACCGTTGCCCCCTACGCGGGGTTAGGCGAAGTGCGTTTGCGAATTGCAACGAAAGCACCTTCTTTAGAGGCTGCTTTGCAGGTAATTGAACCGGTAGCGACGGAAATTAAGGAAATCGCCGGATTAGATTATTTTGGGGCTGATGATGATACTTTACCCTCGGTGGTGGGGGAACTTTTGCGGCGGCAAAAACAAACTTTGAGTGTGGCAGAATCCTGTACTGGAGGGGGATTAGGGGAAATTATCACCCAAATCGCCGGCAGTTCCGATTATTTTTGGGGTGGGGTTATTTCCTACGATAATCGGGTAAAAGTCGCCCTCTTAGACGTAAATGAGCGGGATTTAAATAATGTCGGGGCTGTCAGTGCCATTGTTGCCCAACAGATGGCGCTAGGGGTGCAAAAACGCCTCGCTACGGATTGGGGGATCAGTATCACGGGTATTGCCGGACCGGGAGGAGGCAGTGAGACGAAACCCGTGGGCCTAGTTTATATCGGTTTAGTCGGTCCTGACGGAAATGTTACCGTATCAGAGCATCGTTTCGGAGAAAATCGATCTCGCTTGACCATTCGCCAGATTAGTGCTTATACCGCCCTCGATCGCCTACGCCGGAATTTATTAACAATATCTTAAAAAAGAATTGCCAAGAATATATACTCAGAATAAAAAGTTATGTTAAGCTTAACATAAGTACAAGATATAGATTCCCCCGTTCGTCAGATTGAACAGCCAAACGATGAAAATTAGTTAAAATTCTCTAGAATCAAGCTGTTACGGGGATCAATCGACGAAAACTCATAGCTAGTATCTCAAAGGAGCCATTTGGTCAATGGACTATTTAGATGAAGTGATAGAAAAATTGAGAGAATGGGCGCGCAAACTGGTCGAGAGTGTTTTTGGTCCGGAACCCGAACCCGAACCCGAACTAATCCCGATCCCCGTGCGCGATCACAGTCGATAAAGCTACCAGTAAAACAGAATATTTCGGTAATATCAGTGCAAACTTACTATGAGTCTGCACTTGATTTTTAGGTAAAGCTAAGTCTAGCTTAATTTGGTGACGATTTGATTATTTAGTAACAATTCTTGACGGAGTAAATCTTCCACATTAATCCGCAGAAAACACCGATCATCAATCCAGAATTGTACTTTAATGCGATCTTTGCCCTGGAAACCTAAAGGATCGAGTTTAGCGATCGATCTGGCCCCCTCGCGATCATTTAAGGGTTGGACGCTAGTTTCTCCATGACCGAGGGAACGAGTAATTAATTTATCACCATCAAAATAAACCTCCATTGCTCCACTTTCTGTGCCTAATTCGCCGATAATTAACTCAATGCTAGGCTGATTGTCCAGGGAAGCACCTAGGACTAATTCCACGGGTTTTTCCATGGGATAGGGTTGTCCAGAGTTAATAATTGGATGCCAAGCGTGGGCATTTTTGCGACGATTCCAGTAACGAATGCCGTAGCTATGATAGAGAAAATCTTTAACTTGATAACCTTGGGCTAATTGTAACGCACCTAAAGCGATCGCTTCAAAGGGTCGATCCTCTTTAATTTTACTACTATCAAAATACTGTCGCACCCAATCTTTTACCGCCGGAATTTGTACGGTTCCCCCGACTAATAACACCGCATCGATATCGCTAACTTCAACTCCATTGCGTCTTCCCTGTTGCAAAACTCTCGTCATTAAATCATCTAATTGATTAAAAAAGTTTTGTTGTTGGAGAATATCGGTCAATTGCTCTCGATCTAAGCTTAACTCGTAACTCTCAAAGTTTTCCTCATCAAAATATACCTCCTCAGCGGTTAATTGGGAAGAAAGTTTAATTTTTAATCTTTCTGCTAGACGAGTAGTCAGAGAAGTTTTCGCTAAAGATTGCTTTTGGACAAAATAATCCACAATCCAATCATCGATATCTGACCCCCCTAAATTTGTACCTGCTTTAGCTAAAACTCTCGCTAGTTTAGTTTTTTGGGCGGAATTATTGCCTAAAAGTTTTTCTCCCCACTTGAGAATAAAACCTTGATTTTTTTGAGGATTATCTAAATCTAATTGGACGAGGGAAAGATCGAGAGTACCACCGCCAAAATCCACCACTAAAACCAGTTTATCACCAGTGGTTCCATAACCCAAAGCGGCAGCCGTGGGTTCATCAATCAGTCGAATTTGTTCGATTTCCCATCCCTGACACACATTGCTTAACCAATTGCGGTAACTTTCAAAACTATCGACGGGGACGGTTAAAACTAGAGATTGGGGGGTTTCTAGGGTGGTGTTTTTTAAGTTGTCGATGATGCTATCGAGAAACCATTGGCCAACCCCCTCGAAACTGAGGACAGTTTCCTCTAATTCCGGTAAAAAACCTTGAATTTTTGCCCCGATACCTCGTTTAAAACCACGAAAAAAACGCAGATCTCGATCAATATCTAAACCCCGATCGCGCACTGCTTGACCGGCAATTACTTGGGGGGGATTGGCTGATTTAATATAGAGTAAACTAGGAATTAGGGGCGGATTGTCGGCTATTTGTTGGGATAACTCCGATAATTTGACGGTTTCGGCCCTATTTGTCGCCCCATTCCAACGAGTAATGACGGTATTACTGGTTCCGAAATCAATAGCGTAGAACACGATCGATGGTTTTTAGGTAAATTTAGTTAATTATTGGCTATTGTAACCTGTTATTTAGTGAAACCGCCCGATCGAGGTGGAAGTTTCCCAAAAAAATCGGGAATTTGTTCAGCGCAAGCTAAAGAATTCTGTGCAGAAACTTGACAAATAATCTTTAATAGTAAGTGGTTTCAATTAAATTGAAGATAGATTTTGTCTTTGATCCCCCCTGCCCCTAGGGTTGATTCAAGGTAGGGTTGATTCAGGGTAGGGTTGATTCAAGGTAGGGTTGATTCATGAATCAACCCTACCTTGCCCCCCTTGATAAGGGGGGTATCTGACAATTTTTAACACCCACCTACTTAGTATAAGTTCCACCTGATCAAAAGACTATGTTAGCAGTTACTACCTCACCCGAAACCCTCTCCTTAGAAATTCCTAGCGCGATCGCTCTCTCGATCACCCTTGAACAGTTTGAAGCCCTTGCTGCGGTCAACCGTGACTTAAAATTAGAACGTACAGCCCAAGGAGAATTAATCGTGAATCCCCCGACAGGTGGCGAATCAGGACAGCGAAATTTTCGTATAACAGGACAATTGTTTCGCTGGTGCGAAGAAAATGAAGCTTTAGGGGTCGGGTTTGACTCTTCCACTGGATTTATACTACCAAATGGGGCGATTCGTTCTCCTGATCTATCTTGGGTGAGTCGAGAACGCTGGGAATCTTTAACCCCTAAACAGAAAAAGGGATTTATTCCCCTCTGTCCCGATTTTGTGGTGGAATTGCGGTCTGAATCCGATAGTCTTGACAAATTACAGAAAAAACTGCTTGAGTATAGGGAAAATGGCGCAAGGTTAGGCTGGTTAATCGATCCCCAGAATCGGCAAGTTGAAATTTATCGTCAAGGAAAGGAAGTAGAGATATTAGAAAATCCCACTGATTTATCGGGTGAAGATGTTTTACCTAATTTTAGCTTAAATTTAAAGCTCTGATGTTTTCAGGAGTAATCCTGCGATATTCTGCCAATCTTTTTGAGATCGGGGATTCGCTTCTAAATTATCTAAGAATTCTTTTTTCTAGGTCATCATCAAATGAGCATCGAAAAGTCTTTAGTCTCCTCAGGTAAAAGTCTTTATCAAGAAGATTTCTACCGATGGTTACAAGAAACCGCTAATTTACTCAAAGAACATCGTTTTGAAAAATTAGACCTGGAAAATTTGATCGAAGAAATTGAAACGATGGGAAGGAGTGAAAAACGAGAACTAGAAAGTCGCTTAACCGTCATTGCCGAACATTTGCTTAAATTGACTTACTGGCTAACTGAAAAGGAAGCAAATGCTCAAGGATGGCGCAGCACAATTGTTGAACAACGCCGACAAGTTCAACGCTTATTAAAAGAGAGTCCAAGTCTGAGAAGATTGATTCCTGAAATCTGGATAGATTGTTACCAAGCAGCCAGAGAAGATACTGTAAGAAAGTATCTTCTCTCTGCTGATTTATTCCCGATTGAATCACCCTTCACCCTTGCAGAAATCCTTGATTCTGACTATCTTCCTTAAAACTCAAGTTCGGTATTTTATCGATGAAGACAATGCCCAACAAAGCAAAGCGTTAAACGGCAATCACTACCTCTGATTTACCAAATCAAAGTCAGATTTAAACTAAATTCTGGCAGCATATTTTCCCCCGATAAACTCTCTGGATTGGTTAAAATTTCTACTGTTTGTCCTTGACGATAAATTTCAACTTGTCTAGTTTTTATATTGATTAACCAACCTAAACGAGTACCATTATCTAAATATTCCTGCATTTTTTTCCTAGTAGTTTCTAAGTCATCACTAGGAGACATTAATTCAATGACAAAATCGGGAGATAGAGGTAAAAATCTTTCCTTTTGTTGTGGGGTTAAAGCTTGCCATTTTTCTAAAGGTATCCAAGCAGCATCGGGAGAGCGATCGGCCCCATTGGGTAATTTAAATCCTGTGGAGGAATCAAAAGCGATACCCGTACCATTGTTATCTGACCAATTAAATAATTGTTGGGTGATTCTACCGTTACTATTGCCCGTTTTTCCCCCAGTTGGTGGCATAATAATTAAATCTCCTTTTGCGTTGCGTTCCAAACGTAAATCTCGGTTATCCTGACAAAGTTGAAAAAATTGTTCATCGCTGAGTTGCCAAGATTCAAATTTAATTTCTACTACTGTCATCATGTTTAGATTCTCTTTATTAAGATTATATAATTACCAAATACTATCAAGTTCTAAGACAAACTGAGATAAAATATTTTCCCCGGATAAACTCTCTGGATTGGTTAAAATTTCTACTGCTTGTCCTTGACGATAAATTTCAACTTGTCTAGTTTTTCTATTGATTAACCAACCTAAACGAGTCCCATTATCTAAATATTCCCGCATTTTTTTCCTAGTAGTTTCTAAGTCATCACTAGGAGACATTAATTCAATGACAAAATCGGGAGATAGAGGTAAAAATTTTTCCTTTTGTTGTGGGGTTAAAGCTTGCCATTTTTCTAAAGGGATCCAAGCAGCATCGGGAGAGCGATCGGCCCCATTGGGTAGTTTAAATCCTGTGGAGGAATCAAAAACTACACCTAATTTATTTAGATTATTCCATAACCATAATTGGGCAGTGATTCCAGCGTTAGAATTGCTGGTTTCTCCTCCAGTTGGTGGCATAATAATTAAATCTCCTTTTGCGTTGCGTTCCAAACGTAAATCTCGGTTATCCTGACAAAGCTGAAAGAACTGTTCATCGCTGAGTTGCCAAGATTCAAATTTAACTTCTACTGTCATTATTATCCCCAACCTACTCTCGTCTAAAATCCATAGTAACGCCCTAGGGCAAGAGATGTTCTTGGATGAAATTAGTGTAAACATCTCCAGCTAAAAAGGCGGGAGTTTCCAGTATTTTACGATGGAAATCAATAGTAGTCGGTACTCCCGTGATCGCACATTCCCGCAGGGCCCGTTTCATGCGTTTAATCGCAGTTTCGCGATTTTCTCCCCAGACGATTAATTTGCCAATTAGGGAATCGTAATAGGGGGGGATTTCGTAATCGGTGTAAACGTGGGAATCCATGCGGACACCAGGACCGCCGGGGGGCAGATAACCGCTAATTTTGCCGGGGTGAGGGCGAAAATTGTGATCGGGATCCTCGGCATTAATGCGACACTCGATCGAATGCCCTCTAAATATCACCTGATCTTGCTTAATTTGCAGTTTTTCGCCCTGTGCCACCCGAATTTGTTCTCGGATCAGGTCTATCCCCGTGATCATCTCCGTGACGGGGTGTTCCACCTGAATACGGGTGTTCATTTCCATGAAGTAAAAATTGCCGTGTTTATCGACTAAAAATTCCACGGTTCCCACCCCGACGTAATTAATCGATTTAGCGGCTTTAACGGCGGCATTACCCATTTTTGAGCGTAAATGGGGCGTTAAAAAGGGGCTGGGCGCTTCTTCTAGCAGTTTTTGGTGTCGTCGCTGAATCGAACAGTCTCTTTCTCCTAAATGGATTACGTTACCGTGACTATCGGCCAAAATCTGAAACTCGATATGTCGGGGACATTCGATAAATTTTTCTAGATATACTCCCGAATTGCCAAAAGCCGCTGCTGCTTCCCCTTGGGCGGCTTTTAACATATCACCTAGTTCATCTGCACTCTTGACAAGACGCATCCCACGCCCTCCACCACCGGCGGTGGCTTTAATCAGGACAGGATAACCGATGTCATCAGCGATACGTTTTGCTTCCGCTTCCGAGGTAATTAAACCACCACTGCCGGGGATAGTGGGAACTCCCGCTTTTTGCATGGTTTTTTTAGCGGTGGATTTATCACCCATCGCCAGGATAGCAGCAGGAGAAGGACCGATAAAAGTTAACTGATGATCGGCACAAATTTCGGCAAAGCGGGCGTTTTCTGCCAAAAAACCGTAACCCGGATGGATGGCCGTGGCGTTGCGGGTTAGGGCAGCCGAGATGATATTAGGGATATTTAAGTAACTTTTGCTGCTCGGAGGCGGACCAATACAAACACTCTCATCGGCCAGTTGAACATGAAGGGCATGGCGATCGATGGTAGAGTGGACGGCAACGGTTCTAATGCCCAATTCTTCGCAACTATGAAGGATTCTTAAGGCGATTTCCCCGCGATTGGCGATTAATATCTTGGCAAACTGCATTGGACGACCACGAGATCAGGACTGGTGTGATAGGCGACTATTTAGTAGAATATCTGGTTTTGTTACCTTGGGGAAATCGGGAAGTATTTTCAGTGAACAGTAAACAGTAATCAGTGAAAACTCACATCTGATAACTAGGGGTTGCTGAAAAAGTTTGTTGGTGGGGTTAGGAGTCTCCGAGTCAGGAGCCAGTAGTCAGGTTCAAGGCTGCCTACCGACAGCGAAAATAACTGACTTCGTCTCCCTCCCCGGTCAAGATTGAAAGCGATAAGCTAGAGTGTGAGGAGTGAAAACCTTTTAATCTCGTTTCGCCCCTAGAGGATAATAGCTCGATGTTGCGAATTATCACAGAGCCATGGTCAGCCAGAACGGAACTGAGACGAATTCGGGAACGGTTCGACGATCCGGAAATTCGGGAAAAAGAATCGCTTGTCCGAGAGATTATCGATCAGGTGCGACTTTTTGGCGATCGCTCGTTGGTGGATTACACCGAAAAATTCTACCAACAGTCCCTTAATCTACAGCAACTCAAGGTGAGTGGATCGGAACTGGATGCTGCTTATCAACAGGTGTCCCAGGATTTATTAAATGCGATCGCTGTTGCCTGTGCAAAAATGGAGGCTTTTCATCGTCAGCGTCTTCCCAAAGCTTGGGTACAGTTTCCTGAGGATGGTACGGTTCGGGGGAAACGTTATCAACCGATTAACAGTGTGGGAATTGTCGTTCCCGATGGTAAACGTGCCTATCTCAGTTTATTGCTCCAACAGGCGATTCCAGCCAAAATAGCGGGGGTTAAACGGATTGTCATGGTATCTCCTGCTGATGAGGATTTACGCATCCATCCGGCGATTTTAGTGGCAGCCCAATCGGTGGGTATTAGTGAGATTTATCGGCTGGCTGGACCACAGGCGATCGCCGCTTTAGCCTACGGTACAAAAACGATCGCTCCTGTGGAGATGATTGCCGGAATAGGTGATTTTTATACTAATTTGGCTAAAAAACTGGTTTCTGACCATGTAAAAATCGATTATCTCTCTATTACTTCTGATTTGGTTATTATTGCCCATAGTCAAGCTAATCCCAGGCAGTTAGCCCTAGACCTATTAGCGCAAGCGGAACAGTATTCCCTAGCGGCTGCAATTTTATTGACGACGGATAAGGCTTTGGCCCTAATAGTACAGGAAGAAGTGCAAAAACAGTTACAGATACATCCCCAGAGATTGTTAACGGAAAAAGCGATCGCTCATTATGGTTTAATCGTGGTGGTGGAATCGTTGGAGAAAGCGATCGAATTATCGAATCTTTTTGCTCCTACCCATTTATCCTTAATGATCGATGAACCTTGGGAAAAGCTATCTTCCGTGAAACAATCGGGAACTATTCTCCTCGGTTCTACTACTCCAAAAGCGGTGGCTGATTATTTGGGTTGTCCCGTGGGAGTGGAAACTTTTCTCGATTCCGCCACTTTGATCGAATATCCTGCCGATTCCTTCGCCTCCATAGCCCATAATCTGCAAATATTAGCGCAAGCGGAGGGCTTTACGGCAACGGACGCAGGTATAGAATCCCGAGGTCAGGACAGAACCTAGAAAAACCGGTAATGATTTGGTAGTAGTGGTCAGCAATTCCAAATTTAAACGGTAGTGTAGGATACAGAATAGGCTTTGCTTCTGTCTCTGAAAATAGAGTGAACGAGTTAAACGTTGGGTTTCGCAGAAATGGAAGTCAAAGAACTGAGTTTGATGGGGATGCTGAGCTACTTCCACGGGGTTATCGCTGGCATGGTTGACCATGGAAGTGCTAAGCTTAGACGCACTTAAGTTACATATCTTGATAATTCAAAAAACTCTCAACTGCTTATTCCTCCTGCCTTCTGCCTCCTGCCTCCTGCCTTGCTAAAACCCATCTAAGATGGGTTTTAGCTTAGCAACGCTACTCGCTACAGTCTGAAAGACGCAGTATTGGGGGCATTTGCTAGTTTCTTTCGGCAAAATGAATCCTTTCTAGAATATCAGCGTCAACTGAATAGTCGTTGTGGACGAGATAATGCTCAAAGTCTGTTTGGTCTGATCAATATTCCCACAGTAGAACAGATGAAGAACATCCTTGATGGAACCGCCGTTGAGATAAATTTCTGGCGTTGCTGATTTGAGATATGAATCTTCTTTTCTGGTATTTTTAAAACCTAGAGCCAAACTAACTTTTGCACGGGAACCTGCACAGTTGCCATTCATACCTTGATTCAGCAACGCCAAATTTCCCTCTTGACTAAGTTGGTAGAGCAAGTTTCTTTGTTCTATCTAATTGATGGGATGAGGACTAGGCACTGACTATAGGTCAAATTAGCCCCACCCACCCTAGGGAAATTACACTCTCACCGCATCGCTAAAACGGATTTTCAGGTAATCATCTTCCATTTTTGCTCCAGAAGGTTTCAGGGCTGCTAAAGCTTGGGGCAAGACTAAATTACGACGGTGATTACCAATGCGAATATTTAACTCATCCCCAGTTTTATTTAGTTGTATCTGTTCCTTGGGTATGCCGGGTAAATATAATTCCAGACTGTAATTATTTTCCTGTTGAACTACCCGAATGGTGTTTTCTTGGTAATAAACCTTAGTCGGATCTTCCCCAGCAAAAAGAGTTTCTTTCAGTCTTTCCAAAGCGAGTAAACCACACATTTCTTCGGAGTAGAGAGGAACTTCCTTAACCGGTAAAGGATGAAAATTATCGTAAATTTCCTGTTTATAACCCTGTTGATTTTCTTTCCAACGGGCAAAGAAAGGATCGGTTACTTTGTCGGGAATAATCCGATTAGCAATAATTAAATCGGTGGAAACATTATAGAGACTTAGATAGGCATGGGCGCGTAAAGACTCCTTAATCACCATTTTTTCGGGGTTTGTCACCAAACGTACCGAGGTTTGAGTATTATCGGTCAAAACCTTTTCTAAAGCCTCGATCTGCTCGTAAAACTCGTAGGGAGCATCCATAACTTCCTTGTCTGGTAGGGAAAAACCGGCGATCGGTCGAAATAAAGGTTCCACCAGTGGTCGCAATGCCACCGACATTCCCTGTAACGGTTTGTAAAATCTTCTCATGTACCAACCGCCCACTTCTGGCAAACTCAGCAATCGTAAAGCTGTCCCCGTCGGTGCGGAATCGATAATCAACACATCATAAGTACCCTCATCGTAGTGGCGCTTCATGCGAACTAAGCCGAAAATCTCATCCATTCCGGGTAAAATCGCTAATTCTTCCGCTTGCACTCCATCTAAACCCCTAGCTTGCAATACCTGAGTAATGTAACGTTTTACTGCGCCCCAGTTGCCTTCTAACTCCATTAGTGCATCTAATTCTGCCCCCCAAAGATGGGGACGTACCAAACGAGGATCGTGACCTAATTCGAGATCGAAACTGTCAGCGAGAGAGTGAGCGGGATCGGTGCTGAGAACTAGGGTTTTATAGCCAAGTTCGGCGCAGCGGAGTCCTGTAGCGGCGGCGACGGAGGTTTTACCCACGCCTCCTTTACCGGTCATGAGAATTACACGCATGGGGGCTGATTCTAAGAAAATTTACATTACTTATTCTCATTATGACGGGAAAGTTAACAAATTGAGGACAAGAATCAGCATTCTTGGCTATAGAATTCTACTCCCCGACCATCACCCCGAGGAATTAGGTTCTGTTCAAAAAATTGCTGACAGCGATTTTCGGCATCAGCGACGATAACTTTGGCAAAATGACCGTTTTCGAGAACTTCTTGCCTTGAAAGTTGTTCGTAGGCATAGATAATCAAAATATCTCCGGGTTGACAGAGCAGAGCCGCACCACCGTTGGGGCAAATTTCCCCGGTTTGGCCAGGAAAAACGTAGGTGGAAAAGCGCTTACCATTGCTAAGATTGACCACATCCACCTCTTCAAGGGGCAAAATGCCGACCCGCTCAATCAATTCTCGATCGATAGTGATACTGCCGACATAATCGACGTTAGCCTCGCTGACGCGCACTCGATGGAGTTTGGCGTGCATTAATCGAATTGTTCCCATGTATTTTGTCCTATTTCCCCCAATTACTTCAATTATTATGCTCTCCCAGTGGGAATGTTTACTAAAAAATCTCGGTCAATGGCAAGGTTCTTTTACTCGTCTGTCTCCCCAAGGCGATTGGCTCGAAGATACCCCGACTTTGGTATCTTTGCAAGGCATTAATAATAATCGATCGATTCGTCAATTGGTACGCCGTCTCTACAGCGATCGAGTGCCAGAAGACTTAATTTTAGAGTATAGTTCTCTCCATCAGGGTATTCTATTTAGCCAGACGGGAGCTTTTTGCCAAGGTTCTTTATATTTTAGTAGTTTTTCCTCGCAATTCGGAGCAGAATTTGGGTTAATCTCTGGGGAAAGACGATTGAGAATCGTACAGTTATTTAATGAGCGCTGTGAGTTCGATCGCTTGACTTTAATTCGGGAAAAGTTAGTTGATTCTCAGTCACCAGAAAGACCGATGTTAACGGTGGAGCAGTTACTGGGTCAATGGCGAGGACAAGCGGTGACAACGGGACGAGATTTTTATAATTCTCCTGCCTATTCTACCCATGTCTCGCTCGAGCGTCAGGGGGATAATTATCTCTCGCAAACTTTGACTTTTGGTGATAATCAAATCACTTCTAGCGCTCGTATTGAGGGACAAAGATTGTTGTTTGAAAATAGTCCACTGCCGATGCAAATCCTGCTGCTGCCCGATGGAGCTTCCTGTCATACACCTCTGAAAATTACTGCCGGTCATCCTTTTGTTTTAGAAGTGGGTTGGTTACTTTCTCCTACTCAAAGACAGCGCCTAATTCGTTCTTATGATCAGAAGGGAGAATGGACAGGTATTACTCTGGTGACGGAGGAAAAGGTGAGTTGAGGTGAGTGTTTTCAGTGATCAGCTTCTCAAGGCAAGAGGCAACAAGCAATAGGCTACAAGGAAGAATCTGGCAATTTTCCTAGCTAAAAAGAGAGTTAGAAACTAAGTACATCAAAGCTTTTAG
>SFAU01000288.1 GCA_007096045.1 Microcystis novacekii Mn_MB_F_20050700_S1
AGGTAAAACACCGTCAGAGAAAGCTGGACTGGAAAGCACTGTCAAAAGATGTCCAAGAAAATCCCGAGGCAAGATTAAGAGACAGAGCCGAGAAGTTTGGAGTGAGACCAAGTGCCATTGGCGACAGACAGGCGAGAAAAATCTGACTAGCTTTAATCGCTTTCGGAATTTCATCTCGCCAAATTTGACCTGGAATCAGGTCTTTTTTATGCAACCAAGGTTTATATCCCGCTTGCTTAAGGCGGTTATACAGTGCCAAAACTGCTGGTTTATCCTCACTAGCGTGAGCTAGGAAAATTTGGCTCTCTGACTTTTTCATAACTTTTTCTTATGACCACAAGTAGGGGAGAGCCAGATTAACTGGCAGAAAATCTCTAAATAAACCATTTAATTGATTATACTCATTCTCCTGTCTCCTGTCTCCTGTCTCCTGTCTCCTGACTCCTGCCTACTGAATCCTCACCAACCACGATAATTTTGGATTTTCACAGCAAGTCCACTTTCTCGCTTTCCCCACAGGCGACCTTTTTCGGTTAGATTATAAATGGATACAAAACTTAACATTTTATCCAGAATCTACCGAGAGGGCAGACCGTGCGGCCAGATACCCTAGAAAATAACCAGCATTCAGCCGATAATTCGCTATTTCCCGAAATTATCGCATTTAATCCCGAAATTGAGCCAGAGGAACCCGAATACTCGCCAAAACCGACAAAAACCAACTCTTGGCTATCGGGAGGAAAGGGTTTATTTATCGGTGTGGGATTGGGGGTTTTATTGACCCTAGGGGCGACTCGTTTCGCTAATCGACCCCAAACAGCCCAAAAACCCAATACTCAGCCCGTAGCGGCAAAAAATGAGGCACCAGCACAAACAGTAACCACCACTAGGGTAGAATCCACTGCCGTGGCCCGCACCCTGAAAGCGACTGGAAGCGTGGCAGCCTATGAATTAATCCCGATTCTTTCCCAAGCGACAGGACTACAAATCAAAGAAATCTTTGTCGATGAGGGGGATATCGTTAGCCAAGGTCAAATTTTGGCTCGTCTCGATGATACCGTCCTACAAGCGCAATTAACCCAAGCACAGGCCAATGTCGCCCAATCGCGAGCGCGTTTGGCAGAATTGCAAGCGGGTAGCCGTAAAGAGGAGATCGCTAGAGCTAAACAAACTATTCAACGTATAAAAGCTGAAATTAGTCAAGCTCAATCGGATTGGGATTTGGCTAAAAAACGCGTCCAGAGAAACCAAAGTTTAGAAGCGGAAGGAGCGATCGCCCGGGATCGTCTCGATGAAGTCCTCAATGAAGAAAGAAAGAAAGCGGCGATCGTACAACAGACCCAATCTCGTTTAGGAGAAGCAGCGCAGCAACTGGCACAATTGCAAGCGGGCAACCGTCCCGAAGTGATTGCCCAAGCTACAGCCCAATTAACGGAAGCTCAAAGCCGTTTAGCCATTGTTAAAGCCCAATTAAACGAGACTCGCCTGATTTCCCCAGTCAGTGGCAAAATTGCCGAAAGAAATGGCCGCATCGGGGATACCACCAACGGTCAAAATGCTCTCTTTAAAATCATCGAAAATGGGCGTTTAGAGCTAAGATTACGGGTTACTGAGAATCAATTGCCCTTAATCCGCGTCGGAGCGCCCGTTACTATCACTTCCGATGCTAATACCAGTTTAAAATTATCGGGACAGGTGCGCGAAATTAATCCCATCGTCGATGAGGCATCCCGTCAAGCAACGGTTAAAGTCGATTTAACCAACAATACAGGATTAAAACCGGGGATGTTTTTACGAGGTGCGATCGTGACGAATACTAGCAATAGTTTAACCGTCCCCATGACCGCAGTTTTACCCCAAAAAGATAATCAAGCTCTAGTTTATTTAGTTCAACCAGATGACAGCGTTACGGCCAAAACTGTGCAATTAGGTCAAATTATGCCCAATAATCGCGTGGAAATTCTTACGGGTTTACAAGCGGGCGATCGCATTGTGGTCAAAGGGGCAGCCTATCTCGGTGATGGCGACAAAATTACAGCAATCAGTGATCAGTAAACAGTAATCAGTGATCAGTAATCAGTAATCAGTGATCGGTAGCGGGGCAAACGGATGGAGAGTAAAGTTTATGATAAAGCTTATAAATTTGCCATTAGGATTGTTAAAGGCTATAAATATTTGTGTGAGACTAAACAAGAATATGTTTTGTCAAAACAGCTATTAAGGAGTGGCACTTCAATCGGGGCTAACATTGCCGAGGCTAATGGAGCTATTTCTCAAGCTGATTTTCGAGCTAAAATGTCAATAGCTTATAAGGAATGTCTAGAAACAAAGTATTGGCTGTCTCTATTGAAAGACACGAATTACATAGAGGAAAGAGCCTTTCAAAGTATCAATGATGATGCGGAGGAAATTAGTAAAATGCTTTGGGCTATTCTAAAAACCTGCCAAGAAAATACCAAAAACCAAAAACTGATAACTGATAACCGGTAACTGAAAACTCATATCTGGTAACTGATAACTGATAACTGAAATTATGGCTTTTAATATTTCTAATTGGTCTATCAAAAATCCCATTCCGACGATCCTGATCTCCCTGGTTATGGCCTTAATGGGATACATTGCCTTTCTAGGATTAGGGATCGATCGCTCTCCTAATATTGACATTCCGGCCGTGATTATCACCGTTAATCAACCCGGCGCCGGTCCAGAGGAATTGGAAACCCAAGTCACCAAAAAAGTCGAGGATGCGGTGGCTGCTTTGGGTAATATCGATCAAATTACTTCTACCGTTAACGAAGGCAGCAGCACCACCACCGTTAACTTTATCCTTGGTACTAACAGCGATCGCGCTACCAATGATGTACGCAATGCCATGGCGCAAATTAGACAGGATTTACCCCAAGATGCTAATGATCCAATTATCCAACGTTTAGAATTTGCCGGGGGTGCGGTGATGAACTATACCATCTCCTCCCCGAAAAGATCGATCGCCGAATTGAGTGATCTGGTCGATCGTCAAATTGGCCGCGCTTTGACGGGAGTGCCGGGGGTAGCACGAGTCAATCGGGTTGGGGGAGTCGATCGAGAAGTGCGTGTAGATTTAGATCCCGGTCGTCTTTTGGCCTACGGTATCACGGCTACGGCGGTTAATGATCAAATTCGTAGTTTTAATATTAATTTACCCGGAGGGCGATCGGAAATCGCTGGGAGTGAACAAACTGTCCGCACCCTTGGCAGCGCTGAAACGATCGAAGATTTAAGAAATTATCAAATCTCTCTACCTAACGGTGATACCGTCCCCTTAAGCAATTTAGGGACAGTTAGCGATAGTTCCAGTGATCCCCGACAAATGGCTCTCTTAGATGGGCAGCCAGTGGTGGGTTTTTCGATTTTACGGGGGACTGGCAGCACGTTGGTCACGGTAGAAACAGCCGTGCGTCAAGAAATCGAGAATTTAAAGAAAAAACTGCCAGAAGATCTTAAATTTCAATTAATTTTTACCCGTGCTGACTCAATTCGTGCTAGTTACGAAAGCCTTCTTAGCGATCTCCTGATTGGTTGTCTGATGACGGTGATCACGGTGGGTCTATTTTTAGGCAATTGGCGCGCCACAATTATCACGGGTTTGGCCCTGCCTTTGTCGATTTTTCCGACTTTTTGGGTGATGCAGTCCCTAAATTATACCCTTAACGGCATGACCCTGCTGGCCTTAGCTTTAGCTTTGGGTAATCTGGTCGATGATGCGGTGTGTATGGTGGAGGACATCGATCAACATTTAGCTATGGGTAAAAAACCCCTGCAAGCGGCTTTTGATGCCTCAAAAGAGATTGGATTAGCCGTTTTAGCCAGTGCTGCGGCAATTATGGCGGTATTCCTGCCGGTTGCTTTTATGGGCGGTGTGCCGGGACAATTCTTTCAACCTTTCGGCGTTACGGTGGCGGTTTCTACCCTATTTTCCAGTTTGATCGCTGTCACCGTCACCCCGATGTTAAGTGCCTATATTCTACAGCCGAAAAAGCTCAAAACCGGTGATAATCCCTCCTCGCGTCCGCGTTTTCGTCCCTACAAAAGTTTGTTAACTTGGGCCTTACGTCATCGAATCCTGACTTTATTGGCGGCTTTGGCCTTTTTTATCGCTAGTTTACAGTTAGTTCCCTTGATTCCAAAAGGGTTATTTAGTTCTGGGGATACTGGATTAAGTACGATAAGTCTAGAATTGCCTCCCGGTACAACTTTGAATGATACTGTTGCCGTGGCTAATCAGGTGAATAGTTTACTGCAAAAAAATCCCGCCGTCGCTAATGTTTTGGCTATTCCGGGAGATTCGGGACGGGTAAATACGGGGTTAATATATGTTAATTTAGTTCCTAAGGAACAGCGATCGCTAACTCAACGGCAATTTGAGGAACAAACCCGCCGGGATTTCCAAAAGATACCGGGGGCAAGAGTGACTTTTCGAGCGCAGGGGGGAGCAGGAAGCACTAAGGATGTGGCTATTATTTTAAAAAGTGAAAATGGCGATATTTTAACCCAAACTGCCCAAAAATTAGAGCGACAAATGCGAGCTTTACCCGGTTTTGTCGAGGTAAGTTCTGGGGTAAGTTTAGTTAAACCGGAGATCATTATTCAACCGGATCCTGTCCGGGCCGCCGATCAGGGAGTCTCGGTCAGAGCGATCGCCCGTACCGCATCTTTAGCTTTAATCGGCGATAATGAGTTTAATTTAGCTAAATTTAACCTTGCTGACCGACAAATTCCCATCCGGGTGAAAATTGCCAATGATGGACGCAGTGAGATAGAAACTCTGCAAAATTTGCGCGTTCCTAGCAGTAATGGGACGTTAGTACCGCTTAACTCGGTGGCAACAATTAGCTTAGGTAGTGGACCTGCGGAAATTCAACGCTTTAACCGTCAACGTCAGGTTAATATTGGAGCTAATTTAGAGGGAGTTTCTTTGGGAAGTGCGGTGACACAAATTCGCGCTTTACCAATCATGAAAAACTTACCCCCAGAGGTGACAGAAGAACCCTTTGGTGATGCTCGTATTATGCGCGATATCTTTGCTCGTTTCCTAGGAGCGTTAAGTTTAGCAATTATTTCTATCTATGGGATTCTGGTCTTATTGTATAACAATTTTCTCTATCCCTTAGCGATTTTAACTTCCCTTCCTTTATCGATTGGTGGCACTTTAATCGCTCTTTTAATTACCCAAAAAGAGTTAGGTTTATACGCTTTAATTGGCATAGTTTTATTGATGGGATTAGTCACTAAAAATGCAATTCTGTTAGTCGATTTTGCCTTGAGTGGTCTTCAGGAAGGGAAACCGCAATTTAAGGCAGTGATTGATTCGGGAGTCTCTCGTTTACGACCAATTATTATGACCTCCGTTTCCACAATTGCCGGGATGTTACCGATTGCTTTAGCTTTAGGTGCAGATGGGGAAATTCGCGCACCGATGGCAATTGCTGTTATTGGTGGTTTTACCACTTCCACTTTATTAACTTTGGTGGTTGTACCAGTAATCTTTACTTATATCGATAGTTTTTACTATTGGTTCCGGGGATTATTTGTTAAACAAAAACCTAAGTCGATTTAGTACAGAAAACGGGTTTCTCGGAGAAACCCGTTTTCTTCTCGGAGAAAGTATAAAATATCTTGCTGAAAGCTTGAAAAAAAAACCCAGAGAAACTAACCCATGAATCCCTTGACAGTCACACATCAAACTCTATCCCTTCCCCCCATGGGCTGCGGTACTTGGGCCTGGGGAAATCGTCTTCTCTGGGGTTATGATGAGAGTATGGATAGTCAGTTACAAGCGGTTTTTAATCTCTGCGTCGAGCGGGGTGTCACCCTATTTGATACGGGAGACTCCTACGGGACAGGCAAACTCAACGGACAGAGTGAGAAGCTATTAGGACGCTTTACGGGGGAATATAGCGGTTATAACGCTGATCATATCCGTATTGCCACCAAACTCGCCCCTTATCCTTGGCGTTTAACCCGTCATGCCATGGTGAAAGCTTGTCAAGCTTCGGCAACCAGATTGGGTCGCCCTGTAGATTTAGTGCAAATGCACTGGTCAACCAGCAATTATGCGCCATGGCAGGAGGGAAGATTATTAGACGGATTGGGGGATTGTCTGGAAAAGGGGTTAGTTAAAGGGGTGGGTTTATCCAATTTTGGACCGAAAAGATTGAAGTCTGCCTATCAAAAGTTTGCCAGTCGCGGCATTCCTATCACCAGTTTACAGGTACAGTATTCTCTCCTTTCTACCTATCCTCTCACTGACTTAGGATTAAAGGAACTATGTGAGCAATTGGGTATTAAAATTATTGCCTACAGTCCCTTAGCTTTGGGGTTATTAACGGGGAAATATCGAGATAATAAAAACTTACCCCCAGGATTACGTCGCTTCCTTTTTGGTCAATTAATTCCCGCTATTTCGCCTCTGATAAGTTGCCTAGAAGTTATCGCCCAAGCTAAAAATAAAACTATTAGTCAAGTTGCTTTAAATTGGTGTATCTGTAAGGGAACAATTCCTATCCCCGGAGCTAAAAATGTTCGGCAAGCTGAGGATAATTTAGGTGCTTTAGGATGGAGTTTAGACAGTGGAGAAATAGCAGAATTAGATAAAATTGCCGCCGGTTTAGATAAAAAAATGGTACAAAATATCTTTCAAACTAAGTAGGGTTGGTTGAATAAATCTAAAAACCTTGTTGAATAAGGCACTTATGGAAGAAATTAAGGATAAATTAATTAGGGTTTGCTGAAAAAGTTTATTGGTGGGGTTAGGAGTCGGTCGTCGGTCGGGGAAGTCAGAATAACAGAATGACCTCGATTTTGGTCTGTTACGCTTTGCTAACTACCATATATTTTTATTAAGAATTATCTGTCCCTTGTAACATTAACTCTTAATTCTTGACGAATTCCGATAGATTCTCACAGAAAAACCGATTATAATCAAGGGAACTGAACAGGACTGCTCGACCGATAGATAACTGATTAATTAAAGTTTTATTACTTTTGATGGCCTAGGATTAAGAGAAGTAAATTTATTCTTGATCGCTCCCTGAAAGTGAGAAGAAATAGTTTTAATAAACAAAGAGTTTTCAACTTGGCAAAAATCCTCTGGGGGCAATACGTATGGAAGTTCTAACCGAGATAATTAACCCAACTTCGAGCGAACGGGAACCGATCCATCTCTATAACCGAATTCAACCGCACGGGGTGCTTTTAGTTCTCAGCGAACCGGAGCTAAAAGTCAGCCAAACTAGCAGTAATAGCCGCAGTTTATTGGGAATTTCTCCGGGGGAAATTATCGGTAAAACCCTAGAGGAAATCTTCGATCCCTTTCAGATCGATCCTCTCAAATCAGCCATAGAAAATAACGATTTTGATGCTCTCAATCCTGCCAAAATCTGGGCGCGGGTTAAAGGGGATGATTTTGCTGTTTTTGATGCTATTTTCCACCGCAACGCCGAACAAATGCTGATTTTAGAGTTAGAACCAGCTATTTCCTATGAAAACATTCCTTTCCTGAGTTTCTATCACCTAGCCAAAACTTCGATCGATAAACTTGAAGCCACCCGTAGTCTGAAAGATTTCTGTAATATCATCGTTAAAGAAGTGCGAAAAATGACAGGATTTGATCGAGTTATGTTATACAAATTCGACGAAGAAGATAACGGTGATGTGATAGCAGAAGACAAAATAGAGCAACTAGAACCCTATCTCGGTTTACGTTATCCCGCTTCCGATATCCCTCTCCCAGCACGAAATTTATTAAGTGCTAATTGGATTCGACAGATTCCCGATGCTACCTCTGAACCCGTCGATCTAGTGCCTAGTCTTCATCCCGAAACTCAACAACCCTTAAATTTAACCCTGTCCAGTCTTAGAAGTGCTTCTCCCTGTCATTTAGAATACCTGCATAATATGGGAGTGGGAGCATCTCTAACCATTTCTCTGATTGAAAATAAACGTCTATGGGGCATTATTGCCTGTCATCACCGCACCCCCAAATATGTACCCTACGAACTCCGTAAAGCTTGTGAGTTTTTAGGAAGAGTAATTTTCTCGGAAATATCGGCACGGGAAGAAACCGAAGATTATGACTATCGAGTAAAATTAAACTTTGTGCAATCGCAATTAATCGATTATATGGCTGAAGCTAATAACTTTATTGATGGATTAATTGCCCATAAACCGAATCTGCTTGATCTAACTAAAGCCACAGGAGCCGCTATTTATTTAGGCGGCAATTATACCTTAATTGGAGTAACACCGAGCGAAGAAGAACTAAATTATCTGATTACTTGGCTAGAAAAAAACGTCCATGAAGATGTTTACTATACCAATTCCTTACCGCGAATTTATGCCGATGCGGGTAAGTTTAAAGATATTGCCAGTGGCCTACTAGCAATTCCCATTTCTAAACGTAATTATCTCCTCTGGTTTCGTCCGGAAGTAATTCAAACCGTGAACTGGGGTGGTGATCCGGGTAAAGCGATCGAAACGACTGCCATAGATGGTAATATTCGTCTCTGTCCGCGTAAATCCTTCTCCCTCTGGAAAGAAACCGTTCGTCTCAAATCTTTACCCTGGAAAGCAGTAGAAATTAACGCAGCACTAGAATTACGAAAAGCGATCATCAATATCATCTTAAAACAAGCCGATGAATTGGCACGTTTGGCGCGGGATTTGGAACTATCAAACGCCGAATTAAAAAAATTCGCCTACGTCGCTTCCCACGATTTACAGGAACCCCTCAATCAAGTCGCCAACTATGTGCAGTTGCTGGAAATGCGCTACACCGAAGAACTGGACGAAGATGCTAAAGAATTTATTACTTTTGCCGTCGAAGGTGTCAGCTTGATGCAAACATTAATAGATGATGTGCTGGCTTACTCAAAAGTGGATATGCAGGCGGCAGAGTTTAATACCATCGATGCTAATCTGGCACTGGAAAAAGCTCTCGCTAACCTGAAAGGCAGAATTCAAGAAAGTCAAGCTCTGATCACCGTTGATCCTTTGCCAATTGTCATGGCAGATAAAACCCAGTTAATGCAATTGTTCCAAAATCTCATCGGTAATGCCATTAAATTCCGAGGAAAAGCAACTCCCACTATTCATATTGCTGCTCAACGTCAAGAAGAAGAATGGCTGTTCTCTATCAGCGATAATGGAATTGGTATCGATCCCCGATTTTCCGAACGCATTTTCGTGATTTTCCAACGACTGCACACCCGCGACGAGTACCCCGGCACAGGTATGGGTTTAGCGATTTGTAAGAAAATTATCGAGTGTCATCGCGGACGAATTTGGGTAGAATCCCAATTAGGCAAAGGAGCGGTTTTCTGTTTTACAATTCCCCTAGGAGGTAACGAGCGTGAGCGCTGGCGAGGACGTGCCACACAAAATTATCTTATTAGTGGAGGACAGTAAAGCTGATATTCGCCTCATCCAAGAGGCATTAAAAACTAGCACCGTCCCGCACGAATTAGTTATCGTTAGGGATGGTGTCAACGCCATGGATTATCTGCGTCGAGAAGGGGAGTATCTCGATTCTCCCCGTCCTCATCTGATTCTTCTCGATCTGAATTTACCCAGAAAAGACGGACGGGAGGTATTAGCGGAAATCAAAAACGATCCCAGTTTAAAAAGAATTCCTGTGGTGGTTTTAACCACTTCTCGCAACGAGGAGGATATTTTTTATAGCTATGAACTGCACGTTAATTGTTATATAACCAAGTCACGCAATCTCAACGATTTGTTCAAAATTGTCAAAAATATCGAGGCTTTTTGGTTAGAAACCGCTACTTTACCTGGGGAGTGAATCATTATCAGTTATCAGTTATCAGGAGGCAGGGGACAGGGTGGTCACTGCGTGCGCGTTGCGGCGGGTTTTGGGGTGTTAGGGTTTTAGGGTTTTAGTTGAAATTCCCCCACCTCCCCACCTCCCCACTTCCCCACTTCCCAATCCCTAACCTCCCAAATCCCTAACCTCCCAAATATCTTTAACTCTTGATTAAAAAATGGGACTCTCGCAGGATATAAAAGTTCTTTTAATCGAGGATAATTTAGCCGAAGCTCGATTATTAAAGGAAATTCTTAAGGGTAATAAAAAAAAAGAATTTCATCTGGTTAATGTGTCAAGATTATCCGAGGCGATTTCTCTGTTACAACAAACAAATTTTGATGTAATTTTATTAGATCTAACTTTACCAGATAGTCAGGGTTTGGCATCCTTAGCTCCCCTTTTAATTACGGCTCCGAAATTACCGATCGTGGTTTTAACTAATACTAATGATGATAATTTGGCTTTGGCAGCACTACGTCAGGGAGCGCAGGATTATTTAATTAAAAGAGAAGTAAGTTTAGAAATTTTAACTCGATCGCTATGTTATGCGATCGAGCGAAAACAGATGGAGGAAGCTTTACGAGAATCCAACGAAGCTTTAAAAATGAGCGTGATTGAACGCACTAATCAACTGGAAAAAGCGCAGGAATTAAATCAGTTAAAAACCGAATTTGTTTCCATGTTATCCCACGATTTTCGTAATCCTTTAAATAAAATCTTACTCTCGGCTGGATTATTAGAAGAAAGTCGCGATCGGTTGACAAAAGATCAGCAAGTTAGCTATTTTCGCATGATTCGATCAGCTATTAAAGACATGGATCAATTGCTCACAGAAGTGTTATTAATTGGTAGGGCTGATTCTGGGAGATTATACTGTCAATTTGATCCAGTAGATTTACTGGATTATTGTCAGAAATTGGTAGAATCTTTTATTGTTAAGCCAGAAAACCAATCAGCAATTATTTCCCAAATTGAGGGCAGCTTAGAAAGAGGACTTTGGGATGTTAATTTAATTAAACATATCTTGACAAATTTACTGGGAAATGCTATCAAAT
The DNA here is from genome assembly GCA_007096045.1 of Microcystis novacekii Mn_MB_F_20050700_S1. Classification (GTDB taxonomy): domain Bacteria; phylum Cyanobacteriota; class Cyanobacteriia; order Cyanobacteriales; family Microcystaceae; genus Microcystis; species Microcystis novacekii. The sequence continues at coordinate 10,915 of SFAU01000288.1, forward strand.
ATTCACCCCAAGGAAACCCCGTAGAATTTAAGATTATTGTCGAATCCGAGCAGGTAGTCTTTAAAATTATCGATCGAGGCATTGGTATTCCCAGCAAAGATCAAGAACATTTATTTAAACCTTTTTATCGCGGTAGCAATGTCGATAATATTCAAGGAACGGGATTAGGATTAGCCATTGTTGGGCGCTGTGTGGAAGCGCACAAAGGACAAATTTACCTGGAAAGTGAAGAAGGAAAAGGCACAAAGATCACGGTGATTTTACCGATTATTACCGACATTGAACACCTAAATTGAGATGCACAATAGGGTGGCTCCACAATTTTTTTCCTGCTGCCCCCCCACTCCCCTAGGGTTGATTCATAGTAGGGTTGATTCATAGTAGGGTTGATTCATAGTAGGGTTGATTCATGAATCAACCCTACCTCTCCCTTCTCCCCTTCCATAGGATTGATACTAAATCCAGTTATTAAAAACTGATTATCTATTCCACCTTTTGCCTCTTGCCTCTTGCATGAGTGCCTATCCTGATATGTCACCTATACTTAACGGATTTAGTATGAGGATCACCCTGAGCGTTCATCCGATCGAGTGATTTTGCGGAAAAGTGTTAAAAAAGATTGCTGTTTGTAAAGACAACTGTTACCGTAGGTTCAAGAGTGCGCTTTGAAGGAGGAAAAACCCCATGCACCCTAACCTATCCATCTATCCCTCGATTGCTTCGCTACTTATGTAGGGCATGGATGCACAAATCAAAGATTTCAGAAGCAAAACCAATAAATTCCCGTACTGTTGCTTAAAACAGGAGTTTGATCATGAAATTACAGGGAAAAACAGCCCTAGTCACGGGGGCATCCCGGGGTATTGGACGAGCGATCGCCTTAGAATTAGCCCGACAAGGTTTAAGCAGAATTGTGATTGTTGCCAGAGATCAAGAGCGATTAGAAAAACTAGCCAAAGAAATTGAGTCCCTAGGGGTCATTGCCACACCTTTAGCCCTAGATTTAACCGAAAATGACCTTGTTAGTCCTGGAATTATCCGCGTTTGGCAAGAATGCCGTGGCATTGATATCCTCGTTAACTGTGCCGGTATTGCCCATCAAACCCCCTTTCTGCGATCGCAATTTTCGCAAGTGCAAGCAGAAATATCTTTAAATCTGATGGCCATGTACACAGTTACTCGCTTAATTGCCCGCCGGATGGCAATTAGGGGACAGGGAACCATCGTCAATGTTTCCAGCATGATGGGTAAAATTGCCGCTCCTAGCTTCGCTACCTACTCGGCCACCAAATTTGCCATTTTGGGTTTTAGTCAAGCTCTCAGGTCGGAATTACGGGAACATAACATCAAAGTTGTCACCCTCTTACCCTCTTTAACCGATACGGATATGGTGCGAGAATTGCAGTTATTTCGATGGTTAAAGGCGATGAGCGCCGAAGAAGTCGCCAAAACTCTCATTACCGGGTTAAATAGGCAAAAAACGGAAATTGTCGTCGGTTGGCAAAGTCATCTAGCTCTTTGGTGTCAAAAATTGGCCCCGAAACTGCTCGAGAAAATTGTCGATTTAGCCTCTCCCTTACGCCAAGGCAAAGGAAAGCGCGGATGGCGAGAAGTGTTTAACTAGGGTTTAATTAAATCCATCAGGGTGAGTCACGCTCACCCTAAGGACTTTAGTAACAGGCAATTAAACGGCTGTCAAGGTTTTTTCTAGAAGTTGTCGGGGAGTTTGAACCGAACCACGACAGTGGATTTCGGCAGAATTATTGGGACTTTCAATCAGTTTAACTTTATCTAATTGGGCCCCTAATTGGCGGATCCGTTCCTCTAATAGTTGAGCGATATGTAGGGCAATATTTTCTGCGGTGGGAACCACTTCGGCAAAATAGGGAATATCCTTATTTAAAAAAGCATGATCGAAGGGTTCTACTACCAACTCATCGATCGCTTTTTGTAAATCCCCTAGATCCACAATCATACCGGTGCGGGGATCGATTTCTCCTGCCACGGATACTTCTAGGTGATAATTATGGCCATGACCGTTTACCCTGGCGCATTTGCCGTAGATTTCCGAGTTTTGTTCGAGGGTTAATTGCGGTAAAGCCAAACGATGGGCGGCGCTAAAATGGGTTTTGATAGTTAAAGTTGCTTCCATATCTTTTCCTTGATATTCTGCCCACAATTCGGGGTGTTCAAATAGTTGAATTTTGACTAATGGTAAATAGGGTGCTAATCTTTGCCAGATAACTCTAGCGATATTTTCTGTGGTGGGTAGGGTTTGCTGAAATTCCGGCCAGACTTGATTGAGATAGGAGTAGTCTAATTGACTGGTTATCTCTCGTTTAATTACCTGTTTCACGGTGGAGAGATTTTCCACCATGCCATAAAGATTGAGTTCTTTGTATAGGGAGACGTATAATTCGTAATTGTGACCATGACCGGGAAAACGGCTACCAAGACCAAAAAGTCTTTGATTTTCGGCTTCGTCCCATTCTGGTAGATAATAGCGATGGCTGGCTGAAAACCGCGCTCGACGATTGATGATGCAATCCATAAATGTGGGCGATCGATGACTTTGTAAAGTTACGTTAAGAGTAACCCCTTCTAGCATAAACCAGTTTTGTCTCCTCTGGCTTGGGGATCGGGGAAAGTTATCCCGCAATTCCAGCAGGTATGCGATCGCTGTGAGCCGATAGTGAGAAAATTGGCGTTGCTGAATCAAGGTATGAATGCCAACCCTGCATCGTATCCAAAAGTTAGTTTGGGTCTAGGTTTTAAAAATCCCACAAAATAAGATTCAGGTCTCAAATCAGCAACGCCGAAAATCCCTTGACTATCAAACACCCGCTCAAGTATTCTACAAGCACGCTTCAGAATTAATTCTATGACCGAGCAAATACCTCCTATTTATTTTCATCTTCCCGCTTCCCATCGACCCGACCCTTTGCCCGATCACGCCGATCAATTAAGAACGGGTCGAGGTTCATTGGCTTGGATTTTACAAACTTATTTGCGATTACGCGAATCGAACTTTCCCTGTGAATTAGTAGATACTATCCCTAAAGAAGGTATTGTAATTGGTCATCGAGAATCGTTAGCTTATGATTTTCAACCCTATCCCAAGTTATTACTGGCTTGTGTTAAAGGGGATCAAAATCCGCAACCCTACGCTCAAATTCATATCGTCCAGAATCGACAGGAATTAACTGCTTCTCAACTTTATATACAATCAATATCCGAAGATCAATATCTTTTACCAGGTAAGCGATACTTTTTACCCCATTGGACTCAACCAGGCCTGATTCCTCGCGATCCCCAACGGGGCGATCGGTTTGAAAATGTAGTTTATCTTGGTATTAGCTACAATTTAGCTCCCCCCTTACGCAAACCAGAATGGCAACAGCAGCTAGAGCATTTAGGTTTAAACTGGTGCATTCAAACTAATGATGAGTTTTGGCATGATTATCGTCAAGCAGATGCAATCGTCGCTATTCGTCGTTTCGACTCCAAGGAGACTTATCCTTGGAAACCCCCCACTAAGCTGTACAATGCCTGGTTAGCAGGTGTTCCTGCCATTTTAGGAAATGAATCCGCTTTTCAAGCAGAGTACAAAAATGAACTAGATTTCTTTACTGCTAATAATGAGAATGATGTTATTTATTATCTCAAACAATTGCGGGACAACAGTTATTTAAGGCAGCAAATAAAGTCTCATTATCAAGAAAGGTCGAAAACCGTGACTATTAGCTATCTTGTTCACTGTTGGCATCAGTTTATCTTGAATGAATGTGTTCCTGCCTATAATCAATGGTGTTCCCTTTCTCTCTGGCAACAAAAACAGTTCTTTTTGCGTCGTCGTCTCCTGTCGAAATTGAATCAACTGCAAATGAAAACCCTGAAAATCATAACTGCTCAATAGCCAATGGTTCTCGGTGAGTGCGGACAGTAATGTTTGAAGTTCCTAGGTCGGGTTTCGTAGCCTCAACCCGACCGAAACCCTCAGTTGTTGGGTTTAACTTCCTTCGACCCAACCTCCGCAAAAAGAGCTACCAAAATAAACCGTCTCTATCCATAACTTTCTCGCTTCTTCAATATTAATCATCACCTACATCCGGGTAAATCTGGAATTAGTGCCGTGTATCTACCCTCTTCTTCGGGATAAATTGAAATCGGATATTTAAGAGATAAAAAGTATTCTAATATTGGTTGTTCCATCGATAGGTCTAAATAGGTTTGACCAAATCGCCAACTTGAGCATTATCAAAAGGTTTTAATTCATCGGATTCTACCACTTCAGCCACTTCAGATTTATAACTGCTCAATCCAAAAGGAGGATTTTCTATTCTTTTTCTATAAGTTTTTTTCCGATCGGTTTCAATTATAGATATTTTATCTTGAACGAAAATTACTCTTCCCGTACCTCTTACTAATTCGAGAAACCCTAAAGATTCCCCAGTATGCGGATCTAATATTTCTTCGTCATCGATACGATAAACCATCATTCTTTGACCTTCTCGAATTCCGTTCTGTTCACCTCTATTCATTACTAATTTATAGTCGTCAATAACCTTAGCAACTGTGGCAGGAAAGGTTCCTTTGGGAGATAAAATTGGAGTTTCTGTTACATTTTCCATTATATTGACTTGATCAAGACAAAAATAATCTCTATAGCCGTTTTTCCTAAAGTGGTTTAACCCAATCTCCAATTTTAGGATTTTCAAATGGCTTTAGTTGATCAAATTCAATGATTTCCGCTCTTTCTTTCGGTGATGCCAGATAAAAAGGATTTGAATTATCTAACTTTCTTCGGAATATCTGTTTTTTATCGGATTCGATCGTAGCCATATTATCCTGTACATTTATGACCCGACCCGTACCTTTGACAATTTCTAGATAACCTAAAGATTCTCCCGTATTAGGGTCTATAATTTCTTCCTCGCTTATCCCATATATCAATACTCGGCGACCCACTTGAATTCTATTTCGTTCGCCTCGATTCATGACTAATTGATACGGATTAACGATATTAACTATCTGAGCGGGGAATGTACCTTTAGGCGATAATAATGTCGTTTCAGTTAGGTTTTCCATGTTTCTTCTAGGGTTGACCGGTATTGAAATTTCTAGGAGCGCTAGGCTTTATGATTATTTTTTCAATTAATTTGGGATCGTTTTTATCTAGGGAATCGATAATATTTTGATAGTTAGGAGACGGCTGATTGAGAATAGCTTGTATTTTTCCATCACTTTGGATCAAGTTTACGAAACCTATTCCAATTAAATTTTCAAACCCGTCATCATCCGTGTAGTAGAAAGAAATATAGATATCATCTGCGAATAATTCAGAGGGTTCTAGAAGAAAAACAATGTCACTAATAACATTTTTTTGAATCCGTAGAATTTTAGGTATAATGCGCTGTTTAATTTCAGTTTCTAAATTTTGGTTTACCTCCTGAAGTTGCTTGATGTCGGCCTCTAATTTTTGCTTCTGTCTAAGAAGCGTGTTAACAACGCTTAACAAAGTAGCGATTAACAGCAAGGTGAAGAAACTGACAATAATTACTAGGTCTAGCGGGATAGAAGTATGGTCGGGATAACGAATTAAAGCAATACCTCCTAAAAATCCAAGAAGACCGAGTAAAACCCCTTGAATTTCGTTAAAACTAGACCAAATTAACCCCCAAAAACTATTTTTCATCTTTTTTGAAAACCCAAGAGACCGGTGATTAGCCAGTCTCTCAAGTCTTATCTATCTATTCTACTCGATTCCTTCGATACGGTCCTCCACTTCTTGATAAAGTTCCTGTAAGCGGTCTAAATTCGACTGGGAAGTTTCCCAGTAACCGCGACCATTAACTTCTAGCAGGGTTCCCACCATCTTGCGGAAAGAGTTGGGATTGAGATTCATTAGACGCTGACACATTTCCTCATCTTGAATAAAAGTGGTGTTGACATCTTCATACACCCAATTATCCACCGCGTCAGCAGTTGCAGACCAACCCATGGTATTAACCAAACGCTTCGATAATTCTCGGACCCCTTCGTAACCGTGACTTAACATTCCCTCGTACCATTTGGGATTGAGTAACTTGGTGCGGGTATCTAAGCGCACGGTTTCCGATAAAGTACGCACTTGAGCATTAGCCGTAGTAGTATCAGCAATATAGGCCGCCGGTTTTTTGCCATCATCCCGTAAACTAGCGACAACTTTAGTGGGATCTGAGTCGAAATAGTGGGAAACATCGGTTAAACTAATCTCGCTAGAATCCAAGTTTTGGAAAGTCGCTTCCGCAGTTTTTAAAGATGCTTCAAACAACTGACGATTATCGGCCATCATCCCGGGGTTATCGGAATCGAAAGCAAAACCCTTGCGGTTGAGATACATATTCTGTAACTCTTTTTCGTCTTCCCAACTGCTATTTTCCACCGCAAGATTGATGTTAGAAGAATAGGAACCGGAAGCATTAGAAAAGATGCGGGTGGCTGCCTGTCGAACCGTTAAACCCATTTCTTTTGCTTGTTCAATAGCGTGTTTGCGGACATAATTCACCTCTATCGGTTCGTTTGCTTCCGCAGCCATTTTTACCCCTTGGTCAAGCAAGTTCATCTGATTGATAAATAAATCCCGGAAGACACCGGAACAGTTGACCACCACATCAATGCGCGGTCTTCCCAACTCCTCAAGGGGAATTAACTCCAACTTATTCACCCGTCCCAAAGCATCGGGAAGGGGACGAACCCCCACCATCCAGAGAATTTGTGCTAGGGATTCCCCATAAGTTTTGATATTATCCGTTCCCCAGAGAACACAAGCGATGGTTTCGGGATATTTACCGCCATTATCCAGCTTTTGCCGTTCTAACAGACGATCTACCACGATTTTAGCCGATTTTACCGCCGCTAGGGTCGGGATAGACTGGGGATCTAAAGCGTGGATATTTTTACCCGTCGGTAAAACTCCGGGGTTACGGATGGGGTCGCCACCGGGACCAGGGAGAACGTATTCCCCTTCCAATGCTTTTAATAGGGCCCCTAATTCATTATCAGCACAGACCTGTTCTAAACAGAATTCTAGGTATTCAAACAGGGGTTTTAACGCTTCGGTATCAACTTTTGGATAACCCATTTCCTGTAAAGTTTCGACCCAAGGCGATTTCTTGCCTATATTGAAGAAATTCAGCTTAGAAAGCATCGATACCCGACCTTCTGCGTCGGTTTGGGATTTGACTAAAGCGCCAACCGCAGCGCGAGTCGCGAGGGTGATGTTTTGCAGTAATTCCACATCTTCTAACACCCCTCGATCGCTATTGCGATAAACTTCCTCTATATCCCGGCCGATGCTGTTGAGCAAAATTCGGGGTAAGGAGAGTAAATCGTCTTCTTCCCGGTCTAAACTGGCAATATTGACCAAAGTTGCGATCGCTTCGAGCGCCGAGGGGGGTTTCCCAATAACGTGAAGTCCGCAGGGAAGTAAGCGCGATTCAATTTCCATCAGTTTACGATAGACGGAACCGACGATATGATCCCGTTCCTCTTGACTGAGATGGGCGGTGTCACCATCAGGTAAACTTATATCTTTGTCAAGATTAACTAAGAAACATTTATCGACAATGGTATTGACAATTTGCACCCCACGCCCACTATCTTTCAGGGTTTGGTAGGAACCGATCAACTCGCTTAGTTCTTTTAACCCTTTGTAGAGTCCGGCATTTTCTGCGGGGGGAGTGAGATAGGAGATGGTTTCCGCATAACTACGACGTTTAGCGATCGTCGCTTCGCTGGGGTTATTAGCGGCATAATAGTAGAGGTTGGGAATCATCCCGATGAGGTTATCGGGGTAGCATTCTCCAGACATTCCCATCTGTTTCCCCGGCATAAATTCTAGGGAACCGTGGGTGCCAAAATGGAGAACCGCATCTGCTTTCCAGACTTGATTGAGATAGGTATAGTAGGCTGCAAAACCGTGGTGGGGACTAGCAGAACGAGAAAATAGCAGACGCATGGGATCCCCTTCATAACCGAAGGTGGGTTGAACCCCAATAAAAACGTTACCGAACTCTTTCCCGTAGATTAAAAGATTTTGTCCATCACTGTTGAGATGTCCCGGTGGTGGTCCCCAATTTTCCTCTAAACGGACGGAATAGGGGGTTAAGCGTTCATATTCGGGTACGGACATCCGATAGGCGATATTTAGCTCCGGACTATGGTACTGTGCGGTGGCATCATGGATTACCGCTGCCATCAGTTCTTGGGGAGATGCGGGTAGATCCTGCAAGTCATAACCATTATTTTGTAACGCTTGCATCACTTCGTAGATGGAACCGAACACATCTAGATAGGCTGCGGTTCCCACATTCCCTTTATCGGGGGGGAAACTAAAGACAGTGATGGCGACTTTTTTGTTAAGTTTCGGTTTCTTTCTTAGAGTAGCCCATTTTAGCGCCCGTTGAGCGATCGCTTCTACCCGATCCTGTAAGGCGATCGCTTTACCCGTGGCCCCATCCCGGCCTGATAATATAATAGGTTCGATCGCACCGTCTAATTCGGGAATAGCAATCTGTAGCGCCACTTGAATCGGGTGTAACCCTAAATCGCTTTCTTCCCATTCCTGAGTGGTTTGGAAAACTAGCGGTAACGCGCACATATAGGGACGATTGAGACGTTTTAAGGATTCTATCGCTTTCGGATGATCTTGTCGCGCTGGACCTCCCACTAAAGCAAATCCTGTCAGGGAAATTACTGTATCGACGATGGGAACCGCTGCCACTCCTTTTAAGCTTTTATCCCAGAAATATTCTTCTACGGGTTTAGAAAAGTCTAATCCCCCGGCAAAAACAGGAAGCACTCGCGCACCCATAGACTCGAATTCCTGCACGAGAGCGACATAATGAGCGTCATCACCAGTAACGAGGTGAGTTCTCTGTAAAATTAAGCCAACACAGGGAGCTAAGGGGTCTTTTAGGTCATCGGCAATATCACTGCGGTTATTGTACCAAGCGAAGTATTCCTTGACATCCTCGAACATTTTCATGGATAAAGGATGCCAGATACCCAGATCCGGATAAACTACCGGTTCCTTGTAAACTACGCTGTCATCCTTGTTATCAAAGACGTACTTATCGGCCAACATTAACAGGAAGTTCTCTAAATTTTCTGCCGAACCTCCTAGCCAATACTGGAAACTTAACATAAAGTTGCGTGCGTCCTGAGCTTTTTCCATGGGGAGGTATTTCAGGACTTGCGGTAAGGTTCGCAATAACTTTAACATCGCGTCTTGGAAACCAGCACCGGAGTTTGACCTGCGCTTTTTCATAAAGTTAGCGATGACACTCTTGGACTGTCCCAATTGAGCCATGGAAAAGCAACCTAATTTATTTAAGCGCATTACCTGGGGCATGGAGGGAAAGATGATCGCCGCGTCTAATTTATCCCGATGGGGACTGACAGCGGCCACGACTTTATCGGCTAAATCTTCGATAAAGATGAGAGAAGCGATGAAAATATTAGCTTTGGCTACATCCTCTTGAAAATTGCGATAATTTTCGCCATCGCGCAGTTCTTCGATTAGATAACCACTAATTTCGATCGCTAGTTTTGGGTTGTTAGCGTTGATTTCCCTGACGGCACTACTCAGCGCACTTTGGTACTGAGGTTCTAGCACGACATAGACCACCTTGACAAGGGATCGACCATTCAACGCGTCAGGAACTATGTGACGAATGGTGGACTTGACGTGAGTGAACATATATGATGGTTCTCCTTAGGATTGCTGAGTCTGGTATGAAGTGATTTTCGTCATCTGATGACGATCGCCCTTTGTTTAAGGTATTTGGATATATATGTTTCTGTTTTGTATCAGAAAATGTAACCCCAATGAGCATTTACTCTGGGTTTTGACACAATTCGATAAATATCTTGCCATATTTTGTAACAGATGGTAAAGAGTTTTTTGAGTAACTGCTCAGGCTTTTCTTTACAAAAATTAATATTTAATCTATTGACATATTGTTTTTATTGTGATTACGGTTAACGATATTGAAAATTTCTCAGGCTGATAAGCATTAATCCTCGATTGCTAGTCAAGGATTTGGGGATTTAGGGGGATAAAGTTGCGTAAAATCCTCTTAACCTTTACTTTAGGCTCTCAGAGTCTATTGATCGCAATTATCATGCCGATGAGGTGCAAAGCATCAGTTGCGGAATCTAGCATAGATGAAAATCTATATATAGAGCTTTATAAAATCTATGATTATAGCAGCCATTTTTTCAGGAAACCTATTTTTGGTCACTGATGAGAAGGGTGTAGTGATTATTTTGATGGCGACCGAGATAGAAATAGTTGCCCGGTATTTATCAAGAACACCACTCACTGTCAAACTCTTACTAAGACAACGACCATGAATAATCATCAGCAAATTTCTTCTGAAGCTAGTGTCTTGAATCAGGCGCTCGCTATTGCTCAACAATCCCTAAGTTCTTTTTTTGATAATCTCAGCGATGGGTCAGTAGCCTTTGGCAATAATTACAATCAAATTCTTGCCCAAGAATTATTTCAGGCTTTCGCTCAAGGTAATTTTACGGAAGTTCCTACTATAAAAATTCTCTCTGAGGAAGTGTTAGGAGCAACCAATGGAGCCTATACAAAGCAGAAAAATGAAATCTATCTGAATGAAAGATTTTTAAGCGAGAATGTAGGAAATGCAAAGGCGATCGCCGATGTAATTATCGAGGAAATTGGGCATTTTATTGATGCTCAAATCAATACAACGGATAGTGTGGGGGATGAAGGAGAAATTTTCGCCCGCTTGGTTAACGGAGAAACTTTAAATAGTGGAATCTTAGCCAATTTAAAGGCAGAAGATGATAGTAAGACGATTGTTTTGGGAGGTGAATTAGTTGAGATTGAGCAGAATACATTTCAGGGTGTAACTATTTATCAACATGGTGACTATTCCGGAACCTTCCAAACCCTTCAAGTAGGAAATTACGATATCAATTCATTAACCATTGGCAACGATCAACTGAGTTCATTAAAGGTAGATCCGGGATTTGCCGCCATTCTATACCAACACGCTAACTTTGCGGGTCAAAGTGTTACATACACAGCAAATACGTCCTGGGTTGGAACTTTTAATGACCTCACTTCCTCGATTCGGGTTATTCGGCCACTTCAAGTCAATAACAATAATGATAGTGGTATTGGATCTTTACGTTATGCCATTGATTACGCCAATAGTAATCCTGGCATAGACACGATTGATTTAACGGGCATTAGTGGCACAATTAACCTAAACAGCACCCTTAACATCGGTGCAGGTAATGACATTAACTTTGTCGATGATGGTAACACCACCATTAGCGGTCAAAACGCACAGCAGATTTTTAATATTAATGGAGCGAATGTCACCTTATCAAGACTGACGCTTGCTAATGGTTACGCCAAAGGAGGCGATGGCTTTAATGGTGGTGGCGGGGGTTTAGGCGCAGGGGGGCGATGTTCATTAATTCAGGAAACGTCACTCTCAATAACGTTACTTTTGCCAATAACCGAGCCGTTGGGGGAAATGGTGGCCAATCTACACAAGACCTCCTGCAAAAGTCTTATTCAGCTACTTGATTATAGCCTAAAGCAAGTTCGTAGTTGTAAATGCCAGCGATTAAATTAAATCTCAGACCAAAACGTCGTCTCCGATTCCTGTAT
>SFAU01000289.1 GCA_007096045.1 Microcystis novacekii Mn_MB_F_20050700_S1
GATTCGGCCAACTATACCGATATTTTCTAGGTGTAGATAGCCTTGAATACAGGTTCCTTGTAGGTGAAAAAATTTGTCAAGTATCATAAGTAAAATAATCTCGTTTTTGGCTATTATATTAAATCTTAACTCGATTGTCTATCTTTTGGTATTAACTTATTTGTGCCGTAAGTGTCTCCCTGTATAAATTTTAGCTACTTTTAAGCGTAGGCAGTCTCATCGAATTTTATTTTAAGTCAATTATTTGCATAACAATTACCGAAGAGCCTGATTATCTTTTAGCACCGTCGCTGCAAAAATGGGTAAAGTTCGCTCCCGCAAATTGCCAATGACAATCGTTTGCTGTTCCGTCTCCGTTGGCTCAAATAACGAACTATTTAAATAAGGTACATGAGCAAAAGTCGTTTTAACCTTAGCCTCGCCCTTATTTGTCTCCCTCGCTAACACATCAAAAAACAAACTATCGAGATCATCATAACTGGGAACTTTCGCCAAATTGAGAAAGGCAAAATCTCGTTCGCCTTGATGATATTTAATTAACTGCGCTTCCAATAATTTGAGAAACAAAACCCGATTAATCCAATTAATTGATAACCGCAACGCCACATTAAAAAGCCGTTCCTCATCCGTAGTTCCAAACTCTTCAGGATTTTTTAATTGTGCAATTTTATCTAAACTATCCAACCGACTAATCGCATTTTCAATCAGGGAACCATCACAGCGATCGCCTTCTTTCATTCGTCCGATTAACTTCTTGCCTTTATCCTTAACTTCCGTCAAACCAATAATATACAAAAGCTCATTATAAAAAGGCTTATTTAAAGTATTACTGTCATTAACAAAAGGTAACTTAAGTAAATGCTCTGGCGCAAGAATCTTGTAAATATCCAGCAAATCTAAATTTTCCAGTTCTCGCAGATCAAAATGAGTAAACTTAATTTGCTCAATAACTTTAGTGATCGCTGGTTCGGCAATTTGTTGATAGAAAAAATCCGTTTTCGTACTACTCAGTCTCCCTGCTTCAAAATCGCAAAACTGGTTAACTAGAGCCTTATTAGCCAAAAACAACTCCTCAAAAATCTTCCCATCGAAAATAAACCACTCATAAATATTTGTTACGATCAAGTGTTTAATCTCAAGATTTTTATCTGTCACCCTTTCGCGGAGAAAATATAAAACTAACTGCTGAAAAGCCTTAGTATTAAGATTATCCAGTCTTGGCATTTCTGCATTTATTGTCCGAGTAGGTTTCTTCGTCTCAAAAATGACCCCCACTGGACTTTTAACATCCTGGTTATTATGAATAACCAGATCGATGCGCTCTTTTGTATTGATAAAATAGCGATCAGTATAATAGGTATTTTTCAAAAAATCTATCAGCAAATTTTTATTAAACTCTTCAGATTTTTTGCTGTCACATTGCTCCAACAATTGCGTCAAATTAGCTTGAAAAACCTGAATTGTTTCAGCCTCAGGCTTAATTTTCAAGTACACCCGATTTAAGGTTTGCTTGAGTTCTCGCTTATTGACGATCATAAAAGTTTACCTCTAGGGAAACTACCGATTAATTTTATTATAAGTAGGGAGGCACAATTATTTGTAGGATGGGTTAGCGGTAGCGTAACATGATCTGGCGTTGGGTTTCATGCTTCAACCCAACCTACGTTCTACCGATTAATTTTATTATATCATTGCCAAATGATCGGTTAAAATAGAAGAACAAAAGTTGCAATCGAGGTCAATCTGTGGAAGCCAATAATTTCTAACAGCAATGGGTCAATAATCCCCCCTCACAGCCTAGCTTGAGGGGGGGATTATGTCACTGTTGCAATGCTTTTAAGAAGCGTCCCATAGTGGCAAATAAACCCGACTTTTTAGCTTTGTTAGCAGGATTAGAACTGTCATCAGGATTATTACTAGAAGCTTTCAGAATCAGATTTTCTAAAGCTTCGCCCATGGGTTTAGTGGATTGTTCAGAAATTAACTCGTAACCGTCTTCTTTTTCTAGCCAAACTTGCCACAAGGAAGGATAGGAACGATAAACGATAGCTGATTCCAAGGGACGAAAATAATAACAACTTTCTAGGATACTTAAAAATCTTTCTCGCAATTGTCGGGCTGCGTAACCGATACCCACTACCGATACATCTTCTAATTGAGGAATTAGAAGAACTACGGGGCGATCTTCGGCAAGGTAACAGAGTTTTTCTACGGAATTAATCTCCACCGAGGAGGGACAAACAACTAAAAAAGCTTCATCTTCGGGCTTAATTTTGTTTTCGACGGGAATAAAACGACTACCTAAATCTCCCAATTGAAAAACTGTTTCTCCCCAATCCCGTCGAGCTAACATGGCGGCCCCAGTATCGGGAAAAATTACCCTTAAACCAGAACCATAACTGTCAAAAATAGAGGTAAAATCAAGGGCTAAAGCTTGTGCTTGTAGAGCAATTTCTGGGATAACTAATTCCACTTGTATGCGTCTAGCACCCGATTCTAGAGCCAGTTGGGTGGCGGCTTTCGCTTGCAGGATTGTTTCTTCTAGGGAGTTGGGTAGGATCATTTCAGTTATCAGTTATCAGTGATCAGTGATCAGTTAAGTAAGTGGTTTCAATTAAATTGAAGATAGATTTTGTCCTTGATCGCCAAGGGGGATCAAGGGGGGATTAAGGGGGGATCGAACCCAAAATTAAATCAACTTAATTCTTTAGTTATAACCTAAGTTCGGGATGCTGAGTCATTGACTTTGCGGTTCTTCGGTTCGTGTTATGCAATGTCTGTCTCTATAAGGAATGAAACCCTTATAGAGACAGACATTGCTGCTATTTTTGTCAATTGTTTCGCTCTAGAACGAACTAATCAATTAAGTCTCTTGTCAGATAAGGATTTAGTCAATTTATGCCACCCGATCGAACCATACCAAGTAACGAAGAACCTTCTTTTTCCTCTTCTTGAATCGCCGATTTCGGGACAATGACGACGTTAACCGATTCCTCGACTTCGTTGAATAGTTCTAAAACATATCCTTCCTCACCCCCCTTCGGATGGGGAACTATATCGACAAGAATCGCCGAATCACCCTGCTTAAGATTGTATTCGGGAACGTCGCGGGCTAGGGTCACTTCTTCGTATAGTTGCGCCATGGTTTATTTTTCCTTTCGGGGTTTGAGGGTGATAAATTGAAATTGATGATCTAGGTTTCGTTTTAGCCAAATCGTGACAACGGATAGGGGAACTTGATTACTGCTGATTAATTCCCCCTCGACTCGATAGAAGGTTCCGTATTCGTTGGTAAGATCTTCGATGGCGGGATTGGTTTGAATTAGTTGGATGAGGGCGGTTTTTATTGCATCGGGATTAGCGAGGGTAAAGCCAGCGCGGGCGAGGTATTTTGATTTGTCGTCTTTGGGGCGAAATTTGAGGAGATATTTAGTTATTTTATCATCGGGAATTAGGGAGTCGTTAGGCAGGTACATCGGATCGAGAGAATTTTGTTTGATTTTACCTTGAATTGAAGTTTTAATATCGATTAACTGATCAAGTGTATTAATTGATATTGTTTCAAGTTTTTTTTTGGGGTTGTAATTGCATAAAATTTTTTAAAATAGTCTGGACTAAAAAGGCTTATATATATTTCGGCACGGATTCCCATTATAATAAAAAGTATAGGTAAAATCGAGGGATTTTGTCAAGTCTTTTTTGCCATTAATCTATATAATTATCGGGTTGCTTACTGGTCAATGTCCTGAAAAAAATTATGCCCTGGTTTGTCAAACAAGCCTATGTGCAGCGTTTAATCAAGTCAGTCCCGATGAAAAAATTTTCACCCCCACAGATGAAAGAGGTTTCTTTCCCTACACCCCACACCCCACACCCTACACCCTCTTTCAAGTCAGGACAGGAGACAAAAACGAGTTATTGGCCAGAAAGAGGCGATGGGATGTTATTATTTAAAGCCGATTCCCCGGAAGCAGCCGAATCGATCATCGGGCAGCATCCCCTGGCGAATAGTAGTGGAATAGGCTATTAAAGGAGTGAACCCTGTGCGAATATTCACGACAATCCCTGGTTTACGCACTTTTTTGGCTGATTATCGCCATAATCGCAGTATTGCCCTCGTGCCAACCATGGGCGCTCTCCATAAAGGTCATGCTAGTCTAATTCGACGCGCAGTGACGGAAGCGGAGGTGACTGTGGTCAGTATTTTTGTTAATCCTCTACAATTTGGCCCCACAGAGGATTTTTCTCGCTATCCCCGCAGCCTTGACAGCGATCGCCAATTTTGTGAATCTTTGGGAGTTGCTGCTATTTTTGCTCCCAGTGCGGAAACTTTAGGAATTGGTGATTCTGAGGACATAACCGCAGTTGTTCCCCCGATTTCTCTGACTAGCGGTTTATGTGGTGCTTTTCGTCCGGGGCATTTTCAGGGAGTAGCCACAATTGTCACGCGGTTGTTTAATATTATTGCACCGACGATCGCCTATTTTGGCGAAAAGGATGCCCAACAGTTAGCGATTATCCGGCAATTAGTCAGAGATTTAAATTTAGCGATCGAGATTCGCGCTTGCGCTACAGTGAGAGAAACATCGGGATTAGCAGTTAGTTCTCGCAATCAGTATCTGTCGGCTACAGAAAGGGAAAAAGCGACAATTATCCCCCAAAGTTTGCAATTAGCTCTCGAAAGTTTTCGTTTAGGGGAAAGACAAAGGGAAAAACTACTGGTTATTGTCCAAAAAAATCTCGACAGAGTACCAGAATTTCGCTGTCAGTATCTGGATTTAGTCCATCCCCAGAGTTTACAACCGATCGAGCAGATCGAAACAAGGGGCTTATTAGCGATCGCTGGATTGATCGGTCAAACCCGTTTAATTGATAATATAATCTTGCGTCAACGTCGGCCAGTTATCGCTATTGATGGTCCTGCTGGAGCGGGAAAATCCACAGTCACGCGCTTAGTAGCAGAAAAATTGGGGTTAACCTATCTCGATACCGGTGCGATGTATCGCGCAGTGACATGGTTAGTGGTGAATTCCGGTCTGGATTTGTCCGCAGAAGCGGCCATCGCCGAGTTATTATCTTTAGCGAAGATAGAAATAATCCCGGCCGATAGTCCCGAAAATGTGACTATAGTGAAGATTAATGGGCAGGATGTGACTTTAGAGATTCGCTCTCCCGCAATTACCGCGCAAGTGTCCAGAATTGCCGCTCAAAAAGCGGTGCGACAGCAGTTAGTCACCCTGCAAAGACAACTGGGAATGTCGGGGGGAATAGTTGTGGAAGGTCGAGATATTGGTACTAATGTTTTTCCAGAAGCGGAATTAAAGATTTTCTTGACAGCGACACCCGAAGAAAGAGCGCGAAGGAGATTAAAAGACTTAGAAGCGCAGGGAAATGGGGGTATTAGTCTCGCAGAATTAACCCAAGAGATTGAAAAAAGGGATTATTTGGATAGTAATCGTTCCCTAGCACCCCTGCGAAAAGCCGCAGATGCGATCGAAGTTAACACCAATCATCTCAGTATTACAGAAGTCACGGAAAAAATCATTGCTCTTTATCATCAAGGAGAAGAAAATCAATGGAGAAGCCTCTAGTTTTTTTAGATACTGATGTTTTGATTTCTTATCTACGAGGAGATCTTGCCAGTGTGCATTTATTCGATCAAGAAATACTCGATCGCGTTTGTCTTGCTATTAATGCGATCGTTTTACAAGAGTTATTATTTTTGGCAGAAGTTCGTAATCATCCTGAAATAGTCGATTGGATTCAAGAAAAGGTGACTATCTTGGATTTTGATTTAGTTAAACTTGATCAATATTGGCAAAATGCTAGAGATATTCGCAATATTTTGGTAAACTCGAATGATCTTTTAATCTTAAGTAGTGCCGCTAATTGTGATTATTTAGTTACCTATGATCAAAAACTTAAAAAAGCCTCTAGTTATCTATATAGCTCTAAACCTATCGTAGTAACACCTGAAGAATTATTAGAGGTTATTGATCAAAAAAATATAGTCCCTTTTAGCCTCTCTTGCCAAGGATATAAATACTCAAATTTACCCTTAAATTAGGTGATTTAAGGAGATAATTATGAAGTTAAATTCTCTTACTATCAAATCTATCTGTTTAACGGTAACTTCCTTGATAATTCTTGGCAGTCCAGCTATATCTTTAGCCGATCATAGATCACCAATGACTTTAGCTTCTCGGGATTTATCAAACCAGCAACAGGGACGAACAATTATTCTTAATGGTCGTTCTTTCTCTATTCCTTGGCGACAGTGGACAGCAGCAAATAGTAGCAGAATAGAAATGAGTGACACGGGAGCAAGACAATTATTCGGCATGGATTTTCTTAGCACAAATGATCCAAAAAAGCAACCGATAAACTGGTTTAATTTACAAACTTTATCAGCTAATTTGATCAATTCTGATCGCTGGCTAGACGTTACGGATATTTTACTAAAAATGGGGGCAACAACCAGTATTAATGGCGATAGTTTAACTATTAACTTTCCTGCTCCCCAGATTGAAGATATTCAGCTAGAAAATTATGGGGCAGTACAACGGATTATTATGCAACTTGATCGCCCGACCTTTTGGCAAGTTAGTCAGGCAAAAAATCAAGCATTGATTACCCTAGAAGGAAATGCCCAGCAATTGCTTATCTCTAGGTTTCAACCCAAAACTATCAGTAACAGTAATCAAAATAACGATGAAGATGATCTAGGTAACTCTAATAATAACTTACCTACTCAGATCACTTCCTTAGAAAATAATGGGGTGATCAGTCGTTTAAAAATTAACCTTCCCACTGCCTACGGATTACAGATCAGCAGTGTGGATAATCCTCCCCGAATTATCATTGATTCTCGTCCCGATGCTATGGATGAAAAGCGCATTGTTTGGCAGCCCGGGTTAATCTGGAATCAAAAATATATCCAGTTAGATCAAGATTGGTTTCCCGTGACTTGGTTAGAAATCGATCCTAGAAATCCTCAGATAACTATTAAACCAATCACCGCTAATTCCACCTCAATGCGCGGCACTAATCCCCTGATCACGATTAATAGCGAAAGTAATGCGGTAGCGATGATTAATGGCGGCTTTTTTAATCGTAATAATCAGTTACCTTTGGGGGCAATTCGTGTGGATGGCAAATGGTTATCCGGGCCAATTTTAAACCGAGGAGCGATCGCATGGGATAATCGTGGTAAAATCAGGATCGATCGCCTGAGTTTAGAGGAAACTCTCATTACTGCCACCGGACAACGTTTTCCCCTAACCCAGTTAAATAGTGCCTTCCTGACAGCCGGCTGCAGTCGTTATACTCGTGATTGGGGAAGTAATTATCATCCCCTCACCGAGCGCGAAACCGGGTTAGTCGTCCAAGGTGATCGCGTGACGGAGCAATTAAATAATCTTTTGCCACAGGATAGTATAGACATACCAGAAAATGGCTATTTAGTCATCTGCCGAAAGACAGATATTAATTTAAAGATTGGTGAGACAGTCAATCTTGATAGCGTCACCCTACCGAGAGATTTGGCTAATTATCCCCAGATTTTAGGTGCTGGTCCCCTATTATTGCAGAATGGGCGCATAGTTTTGGATGGAAATGCCGAAAAATTTAGTCCGGCATTCCAAAATCAACAAGCTTCCCGCAGTGCGATCGCAGTCAGCCGAGAAGGAAAAATTTTGCTAGTTGCTATCCACAATCGCGTCGGGGGAAGGGGGGCAACTTTAGGCGAATTAGCCCGAATTTTGCTGTTAATGGCGGCAAAGGACGGTTTAAACCTAGATGGGGGTAGTTCCACCGGGATAGCCTTGGCGGGTTATCTGCTCGATCGCTCTGCCGTTACCGCCGCAAAAGTCCATAATGGAATAGGAATATTTTTATCACCGTCTCCTTGAAGGGGGTGAAAACAATGGATAATAGCGACTGGATTAAACAATTGCTGCTGATGGGTATTGGCACTACTTCCATGGTGGCAGAAAAGATCAAAGAAGTGAGCGAGGAATTAGTAAAAGACGGTAAAATCAATTCCGATCAGGCCAAAAACTTTGTCGATGATCTGATGACACAGATGAAGTCTGAACAGGGAAACTTCGAGAACAACTTAGAACGCTATGTTCGCCATATTTTGCAGGATTTAGGGGTTCCCCGACAATCGGAAATGGACGAACTGCGGGGAAGGATTGATAGATTAGAACGGCAGGTGAGAGACTTAGAGAATAAACTCTGGCGTTAGGGAACTATGAAATCAATGCGCGAAATCTTGCTCAGTTTTGCTATCATCGCGGTTTGTGGCCTATTTTTAATCGTTGCTTCCCTCTTTGCTGGAGGGGAAAAAACCAATGCGATCGCCGCAGAAACCGCTCCACCCGCTATCACTCAAACTATTAATCAGGAAATCATCTCCATGGATTTAGATCAAGCAGTCAGCACCGATTCGGGACTAAAATACATTGATATCGTGGAAGGAACTGGAGAAAGTCCCCAAAAAGGTCAAAAAGTGACTGTTCACTACACGGGAACCCTCACAGACGGCCAAAAATTCGATAGTTCCAAGGATCGCAATCAACCTTTTACCTTTACCATTGGAGTAGGTCAAGTGATCAAAGGATGGGATGAGGGAGTCGCATCGATGAAAGTCGGGGGGCAGCGTACCTTAATTATCCCCCCAGAATTGGGTTATGGTGCGCGGGGTGCCGGTGGGGTAATTCCTCCCAACGCGACTTTACTTTTCGATGTGGAATTGTTGGGAGTCAAATAAATAGGTTTTTCCTCTGATTTTTCACCTCTACCCGCATCGCTTCTGAATGCGGGTTTTTTGACAGATTGCCGGAAGCTAAGGGACAAATCAGGAGGATTTAGTAAATTCTAGACCGTTTTCGCTACCGTAACGTTCCATAAAACGCATAAAACGATCCCACTCTGCGGGAGAATTGAAAATAACCGTAGCTTCGATCGCCATGGGTTTACCGTTGATGAATTTGCCTTTTACTTCCCTGGTGACGATTTCCCCTTCCTCATCGATGAGATACATCCCCGTGATTTCCTCGGTTTGTTGATCTCCGAGGATAGTCGGTTGCTCAAAATAAAATTTTGCCGATCCTTTCTCTCCCGTTTTAGTGCGACTTAAGCGGATATCGGGAACAACCGGTTCTTTTAACCCCCTGGAAAACTGAATTTCTGCCATTACTTTTCTTTATCCTTGTCATGAAATACACATTTCTAGATCATCTCACACCGAGTCGCAAGTAAAAAGCAGATGGGGTAGTATAAACTTGAAAAGTCAATACTACAGCAGTTATCTTAATGGTGAGGTGCGAAGTCTCCAGGGAACACCGGAACTGCGGAACGCTGGAACATTAGCTGGTCGTCCAGAAATGATGCCAAATCCCGTCAAGCTTAATCCTTAGGAGAAACTGTATAATTTGAAAAAAAATTGTTGGTTGCCCATCATGAAAAAACTTACTCATTTATTGCTACCCTTGGGGATTACCGTTGGACTTTGCCTAAACATTGCCCCTGCTTCCGCTGCTTCTTTGCGGGTACGAAAAGTCATTCCCGACTCTGCTCTTTCTATTGACGGCTTTGGAAGTAAATCCAATAGTGGGAACCTGCAGGCCGATATACCCGTAGATTCTACTATTAAGGGGGCTTATCTCTATGCCGCTTCCGTCTGGAGTAACCCAGTTTACGGGGTAACTTTTAATGGGAATGCACTTTCCTTGAGTTCGGCAACCACTCTTACTCCCGATAACAACCCAGCCACTACTGTTGTTTGGGATGTCACCGATATCATTGCTTCTTCTTTTACGGGAGGATTGCAAAACTTTAGTATCGTTGAGAATGGAGATAACGATGGTGAAGTTCTTGTCGTTGCCTATAGCAATAATTCCACCCAAGGTTTTACCTCGATTATCTTGGACGGGGAACTAGCCCCCCAGGGAGACACGGTTCAGTTTGACTTTGAGCCTTACACTAGGGGAGATTTTCTGGTTTCACTCGCCATTAGTTACAGCCGTCAACCAAGTGGGCAAGCCACTGTGATTGACGTGACTACTAATTCAACCACCAATCGACCATTAACCAGTAGCGCAGGCGGACAGGATGATGGTGAAATGGACCCGGGAGCCTTAATAACTGCCGGGGGGATAGATGATAACCCTGCTAACCCCGGCCCGTTCGATTCACCCGAAGATGGGCCGCGAATCGATGATGAATACTATAACCTCGCCCTCGGCAACAGTGCTAATTCGGCTCCTTTTATCTCATCAGGAGATACCTTCCTGCGCTTAAAAATGGTGACCCAACCCATGAGCCTCAGCAAAGATGATAACATTTTCGGAATGTTTATCGCCAGTGGATTTAAGGTCAGTCCCGCTCCCAATCCTCAGTCTGTCCCCGAACCATCGATGACACTGGGTATTTTCGGTATCGGTGCCATCGGGGCCTTACTATCTCGCCTTGGTAAAAAATCCTAAGCTGCCCGCGAATTTAAATTGCTTGTGGAGATGAGGCAAGAGTGCCTCTTGCCTCCTACTCCCCTCTCCCTTTCTGGGCTATCCATTAGTCACATCTTTCTTAACATAAAATTTGACAAAAAGAGAAAAGTGTGCAAGATGGCTCAAGGGGGTTCTATGGGGGGACCAATTTGATGAGATAGTTTCCAAGTCTGGCTCAGTCCCAACCAAATAGTTTTAACACCTGGTTCACCGTCGCCTTTTCTACCTAAAAAACCCCCAAGAGAAGCAATCATTCTGACCGCTTCCGGCCAAGGAGGGCGGCTTTTCAGGTGGCGGACTCTTTTTATGAATAGTGGCAGACAAAGATTGCCATTCATGTTCTTCCAAAAAACTTTCACAACTCTCCTCTCCGTGTAATCGTGCTTGATAGGTTAACCAGAGTAATCTCCAGGCTACAATTGAATAGGTAGCTAAAGCCATCTCAATTCTCCGACCCGTTTCTAATTGCAGTTTTTCTAGTCCACAACCACTTTTTAAAACAAAATGATA